>CAMEIU010000065.1 GCA_945918815.1 uncultured Clostridia bacterium | reverse complement strand
AATATCAAATATTGCCCGCCGGTGCATGCACCGGCGGGCAGTTCTTTTTATTCAGATCTTACGCTTCCGGCTCTTTGCTCAGGTCCAGGCTGCGGATGATTTTCCGCAGGGGAAGGACCGCGGACGGAGAGACGGACAGCTCGTCCAGGCCCATGCGCAGGAAGGTTTCGGTCAGGGTCTGGTCCGCGCCCAGCTCGCCGCAGATGCCCACCCAGCAGCCGTGCCGGTGTCCGGCCTCCACGGTCTGGCGGATCATCCGGAGAACGGCGGGATGGTGGGGATCGTAGAAATGGTCCAGCTTGGGGTTCTGCCGGTCAATGGCCAGGGTGTACTGGGTCAGGTCGTTGGTGCCCAGGGAGAAGAAATCCACTTCCTCCGCCAACTCGTCGGCGATCATGACGGCGGCCGGGGTCTCCACCATAATGCCGACCTCCACCTGGCCAAAGGCCACGCCCTCCTGCCGCAGCTCCGCCTTGCATGCCTCCAGCAGCTCCTTGGCATCCCGGACCTCCCGGACGGAGATGATCATGGGGAACATGATGGACACCGTGCCGAAGGCGCTGGCTCTCAAAATGGCCCGGAGCTGCTGCTTGAAAATCTCCTGCCGGGTCAGGCAGATGCGGATGGCCCGGTAGCCCAGGGCGGGATTTTCCTCCTGGTCCAGATGGAAATAGGCCGCCTGCTTGTCGGCGCCGATATCCAGGGTACGGATGATAACCTTCTTGCCGGCCATGGTCTCCACCACCCGCTTATAGATCAGGAACTGTTCCTCCTCCGTTGGATAGTCTTCGGATTCAAGGTAGAGGAACTCGCTGCGGAACAAGCCGATGCCGCCGGCATCGTTCTGCAAAACCAGGCCGATGTCTCCGGCGTTGCCGATGTTGGCGTACACCTTGATCTCCCGGCCGTCCAGGGTCACATTGGGCTTCTTTTTCAGGGTTTGCAGCAAGGCCTCGTGTTTCAGGTCGTTCTTCTGCTTTTCCTCCATGGTGGAGAGCAGGTCGGCGGCGGGGTCGATGTAGACGCAGTGGTTGTAGCCGTCCAGCACCGCCAGGCGGCCGTCCCAGCTTTCGTCAAAGTCCACGCCGATGAGGGCCGGAATGTTCATGGTCCGGGCCAGAATGGCGGTGTGGCTGTTGGAGGAGCCGTGGCGGGTGATAAAGCCCAGCAGCTTGCTCTTGTCCAGCTGCACCGTCTCGCTGGGGGTCAGATCGTCGGCCACCAGAATGGCCGGTTCGTCGCCCAGAAGGCTGCCCTCGGCCTTGCCGCTGAGGATGTTCGCCACCCGCTGGGAGATGTCCTTCACGTCCGTGGCCCGGGCCTGCATATAGGCGTCGTCCATGGCGGCGAAGGCGGCGGAGAAATTCTCGCCGGTGGCGGATACGGCGTACTCCGCCGTGGCGCCCTGGGTCTCCAGGATTCCCTTGACGGCGTCCAGGTAGTCATCGTCGTCCAGCATCATTTGGTGAATCTCAAAAATGGCGGCGTTGTCCTCGCCGACTTCCTCCAGAGCCTTCTCATAGAGGACGCCCAGCTGTTCCTGGGCCTGGACGCGGGCCGCCTCGAACCTCTCCCACTCCTCCTCAGGAGAGAGGGCGGTCCCGGCGGAGGCTTGCGCCTCCGCCTTGCGGTAAATGCGCAGGGGTCCGATGGCGATCCCGTTGAGAATGGATTTTCCGGTTGCTACCTCCATTGGATCGTTCCCCTTTCCGTCTTACAGATTTTCCCGGAAAAACTGCTCCATGGCGTGGAGGCTGGCTTCCTCGTCGCCGCCCTCCACGGTCACGGTGACCGTGTCGCCGCCTTTGACGCCCAGGCCCATGACGGCCATGAGCTTGGTGGCCACGGTGGACTTGCCGCCCACCTTCTCCACGGTGACGGTGCTGTCCAGGGCCTTGGCGGCCTTGACCAGCAGGCCCGCCGGCCGGGCATGAATGCCGATGGGATCGGTAATCACAAATTGAAACTGTTTCATCCTGTTCCGTCCTTTCTATGCTTTCCTGACGCGCAGCAGGCTGTCGCCGGTCTGAACATGGCCGGAGGCCACAGCTTCCACGGCGGCAAAGTCGTCGGAATTGGTCACCGCCAGAATGACGGTGGCGGGGTGTCCCGCGGCCCGGACCTTACCGAGGTCCATGGTCAGAAGCAGGTCGCCCTTCTTCACGCTCTGGCCTTCCTTCACGGCGTTGGTGAAGCCGTCGCCGTTCATCTCCACGGTGTCCACGCCGGCATGGACCAGCAGCTCCATTTCGCCCACGGTGAGGCCCACGGCATGGAGGGTGTCGGTCAGCTGGCTGACGGTACCGTCGGCGGGGGCGCAGACCTTGCCGTCCTCCGGCTCAATGCCGCAGCAGACACCCATGATGCCCTGGGAGAAGACCTCGTCGGGGATCTGCTCCATGGGGACCACGGTCCCGTTGGCATAGGCCGCCAGAATGTCGCCGGAGGGGGCTGCGGACGGCCCCTTCCCTTTTAAGAAATCAAAAAGTCCCACTTGCATTGTCCTCCTGACAGTTTACTTCAGTTCCGGCCAGTATTCCTTGTTGGCTTCGATCATGTCGTCGAGAATTTCCTTGGCAACCTTCATGCTGGGCACGGTCTTGTTGAGGGTGAAGGCCTGGAGGACCTTCTCGTAGCTGCCCTCGATGCAGCCTTCCACCAGGAGCTTCTCGGAGTTGAGCTGCTGCATCATGAGGCCCTGCTGGAACAGGGGGATGGGATCCTGGGCAATGACCTCGGGGCCGTTCTTGCCGATGTAGGCGGGCACCTCCACCATGGCGTCATAGGGCATGTTGGGGATGGCGCCGCGGTTCTGGGTGATGACCAGGAAGCGGGCCTTGGTGTCGTTCTTCAACGCAATGGCCAGGTCGGCGATCCAGTCGCCGTGGCTGCCGGCATAGAACACAGACTCGTCGATCTCGCCGGTGGCCAGGTAGCGGTCCACGCCGTCGAACAGGTTCTTCTCCCGGGTCTCCATGACCTCGTTGGCGCGGGTATGGTTGGGATCGGAGTGTTCCACGAATTCCTTCTGCTGGAGGTAGTAGTTCAGGTAGGTGTTGGGCAGGGTCTCGGGGAAGTTCTCCATGATCTCATAGACGCCCTTCCACACATAATACCAGCTGCCCTTGGTGTGGCGGTTCTGCTCCGCGCCGCTGGAACGCTTGGTCAGAGCGGCCTTGTCCTTCAGATAGGCGGCGGGCAGGAGAATCTGCTGCTCCTTGATGTAGGCCCGCAGCTTGGGCATCAGGTCCTCGCCCTTGTACTCGATGGAGGTGAACCAGCCGAAGTGGTTCAGGCCGAAGTAATCATAGGCAATGTTTTCCTTGTCCTTGATCTCCATGGCGGCGGCCACCACGTCGATGATGGCGATGGGCATGTCGCAGATGTTGATGATCCGGGCCTTGGGCCGCAGCACGCGGCAAGCTTCTGAGACGATGGAGGCGGGGTTGGAGTAGTTCAGAATCCAGTAATCCTTCTTGGCGTACTTTTCCGCGTCGTCGATGACCTTCATCATGGGGAAGATGGTGCGCATGCCGTAGGCCATGCCGCCGGTGCCGCAGGTCTCCTGGCCCACGCAGCCGTGGCGCAGGGGAATCTTCTCATCCTGCTCCCGCATGGCGTACTTGCCGACCCGCATCTGGGCGAAAATGAACGAGGCGTCGGTATAGGCGGTCTCCGGGTCGTTGGTGACGGTCAGCTTGATGCCGCACTTCAGGTCCTGATGCAGGATCCACTCCACCACCACGGCCACCTTGTCCTGCCGTTCCTTGTCGACGTCAAACAGACGAATCTCATCCACTTCCAGCTCCTCGCGGCGGAGTGCGATGGATTTGACGATACCGGCGGTGAAGGTGCTGCCGCCGCCCACAATGGTAATAATCATTTCTGCTTCGGTCCTTTCCTTTGAAATTTGAGTTGATAGTTCTACTGCAAGGGAGCGCCATGGCTTCTCCTTGAGGGGAAGTCTTTCGATTTACTCCCGCGTCAGTGCTTCATTTCCGGTTTTCCCGGTACAATCACAGCTTTGCCAGCTGCTCCTCCACGGCCTGGTGCACTTCGGCAACCTGGAGACCGTAGACAATCTGAACGTCGTTGTCCTTCTTGACAATACCGCGGCTCTCGGTCTTCTTGATGAGGGACTCATCCAGCAGAGAGGGATCTGCCAGAGTCACGCGCAGACGGGTGATGCAGTTCTCCACAGCCTTGATGTTGTCCTTGCCGCCCAGGCCGCGGATGATGTTCATGGCCATCTCGTTATCGACGCCGGAAGCGGTCTTCCCGGCCTTGGGCGCGGGCGCGGCTTCTGTCTCAGCAGGGACCTCCGCAGGCGCGGCGCCGGCGGGCAGAGCCTCGCCTTCGCGGTCAGGCGCATGGTATCCAGACTGCTCTGACTGGGAACGACGCCATAGGTCTCCTTGATGATATCCAGGGCGCCCTTGACAAATTTCAGAATGCTGTAGGCGGCATTGCGGTCCACGGAGATGGAGACCAGGTGCAGGGCGATATAGCCCGCTTCATCCTCCGGCAAGGTCACGCCGCAGCAGTCCCCGATGATTTGCAGGGACCGGCGGCCCAGCTCGTATTCCTTCTGATAGAGCAGCTGCGTCTCGTTCAGCAGCAGGTTCGGCAGGGCCATCTGCCGCTTCTGCCGCTCAATGGCGAAGCTGATGTGGTCCACCAGGGAGATGGTGGCCTGGTTGCTCATGTAGAAGCCGTCCTTTTCGGCCATGGCGATGATCTGCTCGGCAGCCTCCATGACCTCCGGCTTGACGTCCTGGAGCATCTGCAGAAACTTGGTCTGCATCTCGTTCTGAACATAGTAGACCTTTTCAATGCGCTGTTCATCCACCATCTCGCCCGGCCGCTTGTGGAATCCAATTCCCTTTCCCAGGACAATCGCCTCGCGGCCGTCCGGCATCACCGTGGAAATCGCATTATTGTTGAACACCTTAATCGCCTTCACAACAGCACCCCCGTACTCTGGACCTACAGGCTTTCTTCCTCTGTTTTCCCCCGGGACCTCTGACACAAACAAAAAAAGACATGACTTCTCAAATTGGTTTCCCAAATTAAGAACTCATGCCTGATTGAACAGTAACACGAACTTATTCCTTTTTTCTGAGCTTATTATATCAGAGAATTTTTTCATTTGTCAACCTGCGCAACTGCTCAATTATCTCTTCCAAAATTGTGCAGGTTATACAAGCAAGAGGAGGAAACGGACACTGTAGGAAGGCCGGAAAATTGGGATTTATCTATGAGTTGACAATTGATAATTGACAATTGACAATGGAGGTATCCGCTTCGCGGATGATTGAAATGATTGCCCGCCAGAAAGAAATCCGTAGGGGCAGCCCCATGTGGCCGCCCGTTGGTGCAGGCTTTCGGGCGGCCACGCGGGGCCGCCCCTACGGTGTTGCTTGATCGTGCTTCTGTCAATTCTAATTCATCGCGAAGCGACACCATAATTGTCAATTGTCCATTGTCAATTGTCAATTCGCTCTACAAATCCCAATTTTCCGGTCCGCGCGGCCATATTTTTTTCGTTTCCGGTCATACTATTACAAACGGAATGGCGGTGGAGATTATGCAAGATACCAGGTCCCTTTGGGAAAAGACGGTCAGCCTGCCCGCGCGGGAGGCGCTGCATGGAGACATACACACCCAGGTGGCGATCCTCGGCGCGGGGATGACGGGATGCCTGCTGGGATACCGGCTGAAGGAGCTGGGCGTGGACTGCGTGCTGCTGGAGGCCGGGACCGTGGGCAGCGGCCAGACCGGCCACACCACGGCCAAGGTGACAGCCCAGCATGGCATGCTGACCAAGCTGGTTCAGAAGGTTGGCATGGAACGGGCTAGGCTCTATGTGGCCGCCAACCAGCTGGCCGGGAAGGAATACGCCGCCCTGGCGGCCCGGCTGGACCGGGACGTGGGCTACAGCCAGTGTCCCTCCTACCTCTACGCCCAGCCCGGCGGCACCATGCTGCGGCAGGAGGCAAATCTGGAAGCGGACCTGGGCCTTCCGGCGGTGTTCACCACCGACACGGACCTGCCCTTCCCCATTCAGGGAGCCGTCCGGCTGGACAGCCAGGCGGTGTTCCATCCCCTGGCCTTTCTCCAGGCCATCACCGGGGGCCTGCCAATCTATGAACACACCCAGGCGGTCCGGGTCCGGGGCCATCGGATCTGGACGCCCCACGGGACCGTGACGGCCAAGCAGATCGTCTTCGCCTGCCACTATCCCTTCCGCAACGTGCCGGGGTTCTATTTTCTGAAGCTGCACCAGGCCCGGGACTATGTGCTGGGCCTGGAGAACGTTGCGCCTTTGTCTGGCAGCTATTACGGCGTGGACCAGGGCGATCTGTCTCTGCGGCCGGCGGAGGGTCTGGTGCTGGTCGGCGGCTGCGGCCACCGCTCCGGCCACAACGCTGAAGGCAGCCGCTACGAGATTCTGGCCCAGCGGGCGGCGGTCTACTTTCCCCGAAGCCGGGTCGTTGTCCGCTGGTCAGCCCAGGACTGCATGACCCCCGACGGGCTTCCCTATGTGGGCCCCTACAGCGTCTTCCGGCCGGACTGGTATGTGGCCACCGGCTTCAACCAGTGGGGCATGACCAACGCTATGGCCGCCGCCATGATCCTGAGTGACCTTTTATGCGGAAGGAAAACAGCTTCGCCGCCGCCTTTTCCCCCCGCCGCTTTGACACCGCTTCGGTCCATGGCGTCCTGGCCCAGACGGTGGTTGCTGCGAAGAACCTGGGACGGCAGTGGTTCCTGCGGCCCCGGGAGAAGGCCGAACGTCTCATTCCGGGCCACGGCGGCGTGGTGCAGCAGGGAGGCCGGAAGGTCGGAGCCTGCAAGGACCAGGACGGGACGGTGCAAGCCATCCGAACCCGGTGCCCCCACATGGGCTGCCAGCTGGAATGGAACCCGGACGAGCAGACCTGGGACTGCCCCTGCCACGGCTCCCGGTTCCGCCCCGACGGCACCCGCATCAGCGGCCCCGCCCAATCGGACGCAGAACAGCTGTGAGCAGGAAATCCTGCTCAAAAAGGGAAATTGGGATTTGACGATGGGATGTATCGCCCATGTAGGGCGCGGGAAGGTGAATTGCCCGAAGGGCAAGAGAGGCCGGTCTGGACCGCGACCCGACGCGCCGTTTGGCAGTTGATTCCAGAATGCAGCTGCCTGCATGCGGCACGTCCAGTGGCCGTGCCCTACAGAAGGCAGCACATCGTCAAAGCCCAATTTCAAAAAGCCGTTCGTTATCATCAATTTTTAATTTTCTGTTCCTTTCTTTTTCACAAATTTGGCGTAAAATGGGACCAAATCAGAAAAGGAGGAACCGAGTATGCATCCTCGTGGCCCTGGCTTTGGTCCCCCGCGCCGCGGCTTCGGGCCGCCCCATCACGGTTTTGGTCCGCCCCCTCCGCCGCCGCGCCGGGGCTGTTGCTGCCTGCCCGGCTGCTGCTCCTTTGTGGTGGCCGCCGCAGTCATTGGCGGCATCATTGCGCTGCTGTGCGCGATCTTCTGAATACAGGAAAACCCTCGTACCCATTGCGGGCGGCTGATAGCCGCCCCTGCAAAAGGGCACGAGGGCGCTCTGTTATTTGGGGATACGCCGGTAGGTTGGGGTTCCCTGCTTCCAGATCACTTCATATCCGCAAAACGGTTCCGGCTGCCATTGGTAGCGGGACTTTTTTTCGTCCGGGAACAGGGCATTCATGATGCAGGCGATGACGCCGCCGTGGGTCACCAGGAGGGTGTCTTTTTCCAGCCGGTCCAACGCCGCCAGGACCCGGGTGGCCATCTGCACCCCGCTTTCGCCGCCGGGGCAGACGTTTTGCTCGTTGTCCCCGATGAGCCAGGTCTGGTAGGCCGGGTCGTCCTTCAATTCCTCGTAGGTCTTGTTTTCAAAGACGCCGAAGTCGATCTCCCGGAAATCCCGCTCGGCATCATGGGCCACGGGGCCGTAGATTTCCAGCAAGGTCTGCTCCGTGCGCAGCATACCGGAGGTGAGAATTTGCAGGCCATCCGGGTTCGGGTATGTCAAGGCTTTCCGCCTCTGCCGGAAGGCCTTCAGAGATTCCGGGTCCAGGGGCAGGTCCGTGGAGCCGCAGTAGCGGTGCATCCGGTTGGCCTCCGTGACGCCGTGGCGCAGTAAAATCAGGCGGTTCAAACTAGTCCCCCCTTGTGACGGTTTCGGGAATAGTGTAGCATTGTGCGAACCAAAACGCAACCTCATGCCCCAACAAGGAGGCATGAGGTTGCGGCCTTTATTCAAACGCCTCCGCAGGGACGCCGAGCTCAATCAGGGCCTGGACCGTGCGGGTGGCTTCGGCGGGGATGCTCAGATACCAGCTGGACGTGGGGGCGTTGCTGACCGGCTCGATGCACAGTTCCACATCCCAATGCACTTCCTCCGGCTGAAGCTCTGCATATTCTTTATTGTAGTCGTCGAACGTATACCCCTCCGTAAAGGACTCGGTGCCCAGGAGGCCGTCGCGCATATCCGGCTCCACGGCGGTTTTCAGCAGCTCGTAGGTCTCGGCGGCGGAGAGATAGATCTCCTCATTCCGGTAGCTGCTTTCCTCATCATAGCAGTAGACATAGACGTAGGCACGCTGGATATCCGCCTGGGTGTAGGTCTCCGCCAGGTTCCGGGTCACGATGTAGTTGGGGTCGTTGTAGGCGGCCTCATAGCGGCGGATCAGGCTGTCCGGCTCCCGGATCGTTTCCTCGTTCACCGGCAGTGCATACCGGCGGCGGACATCCCGGCCGTCGGTCAGGGTGTAGTTGACATAGACCGTCCGGCTGTGATCTCCGCTGCGGAGCCGGGCTTCGGTTGCGGTCTGCTGGCTGAGAATCTCCTGGTGGAGGTCCAGCACCTGGGCGATCAGCGCCCGGTCATGGCTCTCGTTGTTGCTGTAGCCCAGGCTGACGGCGGACACCTCGTTCAGCTCCGGCACATAGCGGCTGTAGCCGAACAGGTCGAACCGGGCGCAGCACAATGCCGCCGCAATGACCAGGCAGGCCACGGCGCAGTTGGCCCAGTTCCGCTTGCGGAACACCCGCAGGGACTTGTGGAGCATCATCTCGCCGCCAAAGTAGCCCAAAACGGCACCCACCAACAGGCAGCCCAGGATGGGCAGGAAGTTGTAGGTGGAGGTGTCGCTGATGAGCATGGAGGTCAGGATCCCGCCGACGACCAGGCTGCAGCCCACGGTGAAGCAGTAGAGGAACACGGGCTTCAAATGCCGGACGGCGATGACGTCCCCGGCGGATTCCATCCGGTGCATCCGGTACATCCAGAAGGCCAGGGCGGCCAGGGCCGCGCCCACCAGGGCCAGAATCACCACCGACAGCCAGTTGTCCAGATGGCAGGAGATCAGCTTTCCGAGGCCTTCCTCGTCATACACCCGCACGGCGCACAATCCGTCGCCGGAGAGGAAATAGAATACGGGAGACAGAACGTCCGCGATCATCTCGTCCTGGCTGCACCAGCCGTAGACGAAGCCCTCTATCAGGAACCGGATGATGGTTTCCAGCACCACGGCGGCAAAGTTCAGCACGCCGTAGAGCAGGGGCAGGGCCACCAGATGGCCCACCACCATGGCGCAGCAGACGGCGAGGCTGAAATAGAACACATAGCTCAGGAAGGAGGCGGCGAACCACTGGAGGGTCTGCACCGCCAGATTGGCGCCCAGGCAGGCCCCGGTCACCACCGTAAGGACCGCGATGAGCACATTGGGCAGCAGCAGATAGAGCAGGCCCGTCAGATATTTTGTGGTGAACAGCTTCTCCCGGCGCAGGGGCAAAGCGGCGAAGAAGTTGGCGCTGCGGCTGCGGTAAAGGAAGGAGAACAGCAGGCAGGCGGCGCCCAGGCCGTACAAAAACGGAATCATATGGGTGGAAACCTCGGCGGCCCCCAGGACCAGATACTGCATCTCCACCGGGACGCGCCAGGTTCGGTTGGAGATCATGGAAAGGGGCACGGCTGCCAGCCAGCCCAGCAGATAGACCGCCCACAGGGGCGCGCCCCGGAGGAAGTCCTTTTTCAGAATCGCGCCGTTACAGCAGGATGTTCTTGACTTCATAGTCCACACCTCCCAGCTCGTAGATAAATACCTCTTCCAGCGACAGGGGCAGCACGTCGCACAGCAGCGGGCTGCTCTGGTTCAGGAGCGCCTCCACCTGCTCCGCGCCGCCCCGGACAATCAGGGTCTGGACCCGGCCCACGGTGGAGCTGTGGACCACCTGCAATTGATCCGGCAGGGGCTGCTCCGTGACCAGCTGGACCTTGACCATGTTGTCCTGCAAGGCGGACAGGGACCGCTCCAGCATCATTCTGCCCTTGTGCATGATGCCCACATGGTCGCAGATATCCTCCAGCTCCCGCAGGTTGTGGGAGGACACCAGCACCGTGGTGCCGCTCTCCGCCACGTCCTCGAGAATGATGCTCATGATCTGCCGCCGCATGACCGGGTCCAGGCCGTCCACCGGTTCGTCCAGGACCAGAATCTCCGGGCGGCAGGAGATGGCCAGCCAGAAGGCCAGCTGCTTCTGCATGCCCTTGGAGAACCGCCGCACCGGCTTCTTCGGATCCAGCTGGAACACCTCGCCCAGGTGGCGAAACCGTTCCTCGTCGAACCGGGGAT
>CAMEIU010000064.1 GCA_945918815.1 uncultured Clostridia bacterium | reverse complement strand
CCTATGAAGAGGCTGAGCATGCTTCCAAGTTCGCCGAGCTGCTGGGCGAGGACCTGGAGCCCAACATGAAGGCCACCACCAAGGACAACCTGGCCTGGCGTGTGGACTGCGAATTCGGCGCCACCCAGGGCAAGTTCGACCTGGCCGTCTGCGCCAAGAAGAACGGCCTGGACGCCATCCATGACACCGTCCATGAAATGGCCCGCGACGAGGCCCGCCACGGCCGCGCCCTGAAGGGTCTGCTGGAGCGGTACTTCAAATAAGAGAAACAGCAAAATGCAAGGGGCTGCCTCACCGCGTTGGTGAGACAGCCCTTTTTGAATATAGAGAAAGTGTAAGGCGGAAGGGATCAGGGGTTTTTCGGTCCCTTCCGCCTTTTGATGGGAGTGGATTATTCTTCAACCATGTTGTACTCGCCGCGGGCCTTCAGGTCCTCGATGACCTGGGCGTGCAGCTTGGAGTCGAGCTTATAGAACCAGAACAGGATGAAGCCGATGACAGCCAGGATGGCGGGCACCAGGTTCATGACCACGTTCATGGTGGTCAGGGCGCCGGAGGTCTGCTGCGCTGCGCCGGCCACATAGCCGTTGGCGGCCAGCAGGGCCACGAGCATGGTGGGGGCGATGGCGCCGCCCAGCTTGAGCATCAGGCTGGTGCCGGAGGAGCAGAGGCCGTCGGCCCGGACGCCGGTCTTCCACTGGCCGTATTCGACGGTGTCGCCGATCATGCCGTAGAGCAGAGCGGTGCAGAAGCCGTTGAAAATGGCGGTGGCGAACAGGAGAATCAGAACTAGGGTGGAGGAGGCGTTGTTGGGCCCAAGGAAGAACAGGATCAGATTGAGGACAAAGCTGAAGCCGTAGCTGACCAGCAGGGCGCCGCGCTTGCCGCGGCAGAGCTTCACCAGGTGGGCGCTGAAGAACGCCGCCACGGCGCAGACGATGCCGTTGATGGTGGCATAGATGGTGAACAGGTTCGCATTACCCCAGACATAGGTGAAGTAATACATACCGACGGTCATTCTGCCGTAGTTCAGGAAGCCGTAGACCAGGAAGGCCGCGCTGACAATGAGCAGGGGCGGGTTCTTGGTGAAGCAGTTGATCATTTCCTTGGCGGTGAACTTCTGCTGGGGAGGTGCCTTCATGACTTCCTTGGTGCCAAGGATGCTGGTGAACACGAAGGGGATGGCCATGCAGCAGACCACCACGGCAGCCAGGGCGTAGCCGCGGACAGTGTTGCCTTCCGCGCCGCTGAAGTTGGTGACCAGGGGGATGAAGATGGCAGTGGCCAGGGAGCAAGCCAGAGAGGAAATGAAGATGCGGTAGCTGGAGAACGAAGCGCGCTCCTGCGGATACGGAGAGATAACGCCGTTGAGCGCGGAGAAGGGAATATTCCAGGAGGTTCCGGCGATAACGGTGAGGAAGTAGATGATGCAGCCATAGGCCGTCCGGGCGCCGACGCTCCAATTCGGATGGGCCCAGAACAGAACGATGACCAGGGGGATTAGGCCGATGGCGCCGCCCAGCATCCAGGGACGGTAGCGGCCCATCTTGGTGTTGGTCCGGTCGGCCAGGGAGCCGATCATGGGGTCGTTGATGGCGTCCCAGATGCGGCAGACCAGGAACAGAACGGATACGGCCGCGGCGGGGATCATGGCGACGTCGGTCATAAAGAATGCCAGGTAGGAACTGACCAGCATCCAGGGGAGGTTGTAGACAAGCTCACCGGAGGCAAAGGCGAATTTTCTCGCAACTGCCTGTTTCCCGTGATAATAAGTCTGTTCGGTGGAGGCACGCGGAGTCTTTACTTCATTACTCATGATTTGTCTGACCGGCTGCATCTGCAAACCGATCATGCTCCTTTCTCTTTTCAGGTGGTGATAGACCCGGAGGGTACCGCGTCTGCTGTCGGATGTTGTGTTTATTCGTCCATTTTCAGAACGATCTTGGCATACTTCTTCGTATAGAGGGCATCAAAGGCTTCTGTGTACCGGCTCAGGGGGACCTCCTTCTGAATGATGGCGTCCAGGTTCAGCCGGGGTGCGGTGCGAATGGCCTTGGGGAACAGGCCGGCGCCCATGATCACGCCGTGCAGGTGCTTCTGATCCCAGTAGAAATCGTTGTGCAGGTTGACCTTCAGGTACGGGTCCTTGCCGTACATGGCAAAGTACACGCCGTCGCCGTTTCTGGCCAACAGCTTCAGAGCGGTCTCTGCTGCGGAAACTGCGCCGGTGCCTTCGATGACGCATTCGTACTTGCCGCCTGCGGCCTCGATGGCCCGGTCGACGGCGCCTTCCTCCCGGGGATCAAAGGCGTAGTCCGCGCCCAGCTTTTTCGCCAGCTCGCATTTGTCTTCCACCAGGTCGAAGACCGTGACGGTGGAAGCGCCGGCCAGCCGCGCCAGCTGCACCAGCATCAGGCCGATGCCGCCTGCGCCCATGATGGCGACGCGTTTGCCGAAGGAGATTTTCGCCTGCTCGGCCACGGCCAGAGCGATGGTCAGCGGCTCGATCAGGGCGGCGCACTTGAGGTCCATGGTGTCGGGAATCTTGAAAATCTGGCTGACATGGTAGACGGCATATTCAGCGAAGCCGTTCATAACGAACTCCATGTTCTGGCACAGATTCTCATGTCCGCTGCGGCACTCGTCGCACGCGTGGCAGTATCTGGCGTAGTTGACGACCACCCGGTCGCCCTTGTGGTAGCCCAGCTTCTCCGCCCTGGGACCGGCCTGATCAATGACGCCGGACAGCTCATGGCCGAAGGTCATGGGCAGCATGGCTTTGGTCATTTCCTCAAACTCACCCAGGTGACCGGTCAGCGTATGGGTGTCCGATCCGCAGATGGAGGAATAGAGGACCTTGACGCGGACCTCTTCTTCGCCGGGTTCGGGCACGGGCATTTCCCGCATCTCGACTTTGCCCATGGTGTTGGTTTCAAAGTCGCGGACGGCGGTTACAAACAGCTGTTTCATAAAGTCCTTCCTTTCAGTCGTCTTGCCCGCGGCCGGTTTTGTTGGGACCGGCCGCGGGTGCGGATGACATCAGACCTGTAAAAATTCCAACGCGGTCTTGGCGATACCGGCTGCATCCATACCGTAGTAGGGATAGATCTCTTCGGGATAGCCGAATTCCACGAAGGTGTCGGGGACACCGATCTTCTTCAGCCGGGCGAACACGCCGGCTTCCATCAGAACGTCCGCCACAATGCTGCCGAGGCCGCCGAGAATGTTGTGGTCCTCCACGGTGATGATCGCGCCGCTCTTCTTGGCTGCGTTGATCACGGCTTCCTTGTCGATGGGCTTGATGGTGTGCATGTCGATGACGCCGACGCTGTAGCCCTTCTCCTCCAGCTGGCGGGCGGCCTGCACGGCGTTGTAGACGCCCATGCCGGTGGCGATGATGTTGAGGTCGGTGCCCTCCTGGATGATGTTGGCTTTGCCGATCTCATAGTCATACTCGTAATCCGCCGTGTAGACCAGGGGCTCTTCGCCTCTGGGAATGCGGATGTAGATGGGCTTGGGATAGCTCAGGGACTTGCGCAGCAGCTTTTTGCACTGTTCCGCGTCGCAGGGGGCCACCATGGTCATGTTGGGCAGAGAATTCATGACGCCGAATTCGATGATGGTGTTGTGCGTGGGGCCGTAGCCGGAGGAAAGGCCTGCATGGGTACCGATCAAGCGAACGGGATAGTCGTTGTAGGCCACGTCGTTGTGGATCTGGTCCAGCGCGCGGACGCAGAGGAACGGGCCGAAGGTCTGCACATAGGGCAGGAAGCCCTGCTTGGCAAGACCTGCCGCGATGGTGACCATGTTCATCTCCTGAATGCCCACGTCCAGCACGCGGTCAGGATATTTCTCCTGCATTTTCTGCACTCTGCCGCCGCGGCTGGTGCCGTCGGCATTGATGTAGCAGACTCTGGGATCGTCTTCGATCATTTCAAGAATTTCGTTGGTGACAGTGCCCTTGGCCTCCATGGCCGGGCCCATGTCGCCGCAGCAAAATGTAAACCCACCCATTGATTACACCTCCGCCAGTTTTTCGGCTGTATAAGCCTTGATGTCTTTGAGCGCTTCTTCCAGCTTCGCGTCGTCGAAGCCGCCGATGTGCCATGCGCAGGGACGCTCCATCATGAAGGGGACGCCCTGACCCTTGGTTGTGCTGCAGATGATGGCATTGGGCTTGCCGTTGAGGGTGACCTCCGGCAGCGCGCCAAGGGCCTTGTCGATCTCGGTCATGCTGGTGCCGTCGATCACGGTCGCGTTCCAGCCGAAGGCCCGGAAGCATTCCGCCATGCCCTCGGGACCGCCCTGCTCGCCCCAACGGGTGTTCTGATTGGTCTCAAAGGCGGCGGACGCGTGGTTGAAGTCCACCACGGCCACAATGTTGTCCAGCTTCTTGGAAGCGGCGTACAGAATGGCCTCCCAGTTGGAGCCTTCTTCCATTTCGCCGTCGCCCAGCAGGGTCCAGATGCGGGACTTGATGTTCCGGCCCCGGTTGGCGTGGGCCAGGCCGCAGCACCAGGAGAGTCCGTGACCCAGAGAGCCGGTGGACACTTCGATGCCCTTCACGCGCTTGTGGTTGGGATGGGCGCCGAAGGGATGGCCGATGGTGTTGTAGGTATCCAGCAGCAGATCCCAGTCGTACATACCCATGTCGCAGAAGATGGTGAACAGCAGGATGCCGTTGTGGCCCTTGCTGAGGATGAAGATGTCCCGGTTGGGATCATCCAGGTTGTCGGGATCGAACCCCATATACTTGTAGTAGATTGCCACGGTCACATCGGTTGCGGACATGGGACCGCCGATGTGGACATTGCCGATGCGGCGCGTGCCGAGGGCGAGCTTTTCGCGGATCTCGCCGGCTTTGACTACCAGATCGCGCACGTTGTCAACGTATACTTTGGCCATAATTGAACTTTCACCCTTTCTTAGAAGATGGAGTAGCCGCCGTCAACAGGAATGTTGATGCCGGTCACATAGGAGGATGCGTCGCTGGCGAGGAACAGCAGCACGCCCTGCAGCTCGTCCGGCGTACCAAAACGCTTGATGGGGACGACTTCCAGGCACATGTCGTGGCCGGTCTTGTCCATGACGCCTTCGTGAATGCCGGACCAGATGTAGCCCGGGGAGATGGTGTTGACGCGGATGCCATAGGGAGCCAGGCCAGCCGCCATATACCGTGCCAACTCGGAGATACCGGCCTTGGCCGTGCCGTAAGCGCACACGGGAGACGGGCCGCCGCCGATGAAGTTGGCATTGTATCCGGAGAGAGAGGAGGTCATGATGATGGAGCCGCCGTGACCGTGCTTGCGCATGATCTGCTGGGCCAGCTGCGCGGTCATGAACGCGCCGTTGAGGTCGATGTCGATGACGCGCTTCCAGGTCTCATAGGGCACGTCCACGTCGTCGCCGCCCAGGCATACGCCGGCGTTGATGTGGGCGATATCCACGGTGCCAAGCTCGCGGATCAGGTCCTCGCCGAGGGCGTCTACCTGGGCCTTATCGGACACATCGCAGTACAGCGGTACGATTTTTACGCCGTAGCGTTCAGACATTTCCTTTGCCAGCGGCTCCAGCCGCGCTTTGCTTGCCGGGATATCCACCAGCGCCACGTCCGCGCCGGCCTCCGCCCATGCGGCAGCCACACTCCGTCCGATGCCGCCGGCGCCGCCGGTGACGAAGCCCTTTTTCCCCTTCAGGGAAAATTTGTCCATCAGCCGGTAGCCTGGTTCTTTCCATTTGTCCTTCTGGTATACGTCGTAGAACTCTGCCATTGCCGTTTGCTCCTTTCTGCCGTTCCGTTTCCATACCATAACAATTTAGTTATGGCTAAACCCCGAGGCGCCGAACGCCTCAACCGAAAACATCCACGCAAAAATTAGTAAAAAACACACAATTATCTGCGGGAGTATCTCGTTATGTTACAACTATATCACTAAAATCTTTTTACTACAAATATCGATATCTTTTTCTAAAGCCATAGCTAAAATGCATATTATTGCAGATTGACAGGAAGCGCGCCCGGGTATATAGTAAATATGACGTAAGATCCGGTTTTGGCGGAAAGGGCGGAATGGCAGTGAAGATCAAACAATTGGAATATTTATTAAAGGTTGTGGAATGTGGTTCCATTTCCAAGGCCGCGCAGCAGCTGTTTGTCAGCCAGCCCAGCCTGACAAAGGCGATCCATGGCCTGGAGGAAGAATACAAGGTGCAGATTCTGGTGCGCAAAGCCCGGGGCGTGGAGCTGACGGTGGAGGGCAAGAATTTTGTACACTATGCCAGAGGGGTCCTCACGGCGGCGCAGGCGCTGGAGAGCAACTTCTCCACCTATCAGGCGGCCGAGCGCTCCAGGCTCTTTGTGGCCACCCAGCAGCTGGACTTTGTCCATGAGCTGATGCTGCGGACCTACCTGCAAAATCAGGAGCGGAGCCTGCACTATAATCTGGTCGAGACGGACCGGAACGACGTCACCCGGCAGGTTCTGGACGGCAAGGCGGATCTGGGCCTGCTGGTGCGGAGCAACTTTGACGCGAAAACCTACCTCTGGCACACGGAAGCGCGGCGGCTGAATATCCATGTGGTGGCAAAAGCAGGCGTGTATGTCTGCGTGGGCCCTTTTTCTCCCTACTATAACCGGCGCACCCTGACCTACGGCGAGGCGGAGCAGTGCCTGTGCGTGGTGCTGGATATGGAGGAAGCCGCCACGCAAAACCTGTTCATTGATAATGCCCACAACCATTTCAACATGCAGAAAATCATCTTCTTCAACTCCGTCAACGCCTGCGAGCATTTCCTGCTGCATACGGACGCGGTCATGTACGCGGCCAAGTGGGTCGTCGGCTGCTTCCACGACCGCCGGATCCGCACCATTCCGATTGTGCCGGAATCGGACGACAATCCCACCCGGAACGAGCTGCTCTGGATCAAACGGGCCGGCGACCCCCTGACCCCGCCGGAGATTCAGTTCCTCAAGCACCTGTATCTCCATTTCGGCAAGCAGTTCCCCATGCACCTGGAGGGAACCATCTGAATACGAAAAAACCCGGCCGCCTCAGGATCGAGGCGGCCGGGTTTTTATGCAGTTTGGATAGCATCCAAAACCTGGCGGCGGATGCTGTCGTTGAGGGGATGGAACAGGTGGCTGTAGTATTCACAGAGCCAGATCCCGTCGTATCGGGCCTGTTTCAGGAGGGAGAACGCCTCCCGCAGGGGGGCGGTACCCCAGAGGGGCGGGATGTGGATGTCGCCGCGGCTGAAGGCAAAGCGGTAGCCCTTGTCCAGGGTGTTGTAGAGCTGCTGGTTGGTCAGGCGCATGGGCTCAAAGACGCCGTCGTTGTCGTTGACATGCAGGTGCCGGACATAGGGGGCGCAGGCGGCCACGGCGGGCAGATAGTCATAGCCGAAGTAATGGGCCGACAGCCACAGATGGCCCAGGTCCAGGGTCATGCCGCAGTTGGGATGGTCCAGGGCTTTGACCGCGTCCAGGGCGTAGCGGACGTCCTCCACTTCGATGTTTTCAATGTTGACCCGGACCCCCAGATCCTGGCCCAGATCGCAGGCCTCCCGCATCCAATCCAGAAACTGCCGCTCCTGGCGGTGGTCCCTGGAATGCTCCTCATAGTGGAAGTTCAGCCGGTCGATGCCCAGCGCGGCGCAGGCTTCCAGGGAGGCCTCCATGACCTGACGGTGGATGGGATCGGCGGACCGCAGGTCCAAACCGTAGCCCACATGGGCGGTGTAGTGCAGCGGGAATTTGTCCATGACAGCCTTCATGTAATCCGCCACGGGCGTCTGGAGCCGTCCGCCGATGATCAGGGGGCAGGAGGACAGATTCAGCTCCGCCGCCTGCCAGCCGTCGGCAGCGATCCGTGCCAACGCGCCCTCCAGCGCAGCCAGATTGGTACCACCGGGAATATTGACGCCAAGTACAGGTTCCATAGGGTTCTTCTCCTACATAAATTTGATGGCAGCCCGGGGAATTGGGATTTGTAGAGCGAATTGACAATTGACAATGGACAATTGACAATTATGGTGTCGCTTCGCGATGAATTAGAATTGACAGAAGCACGATCAAGCAACACCGTAGGGGCGGCCCCGCGTGGCCGCCCGAAAGCCTGCACCAACGGGCGGCCACATGGGGCTGCCCCTACGGATTTCTTTCTGGCGGGCAATCATTTCAATCATCCGCGAAGCGGATACCTCCATTGTCAATTGTCAATTATCAATTGTCAACTCATAGATAAATCCCAATTTCTCTTTCTCTCGCCGGAAGCGAATCAGCGGTAGAATTCCCGGATATAGGCATCCACATCCGCCTTGGTGCCGGTGAAGACGCCGGGGGTCTCCATTTTCAGGGAGACGCAGGCCGTGGCGTAGAGCAGGGCCTCGGAAATGGACGCGCCGGTCATGCGCATGGCCAGATAGGAGCCGAAGGTGGTGTCGCCCCGGCCTGTCCGGCCGGACAGGTTCCTTGCCTTCACCGGGCAGGTGTAGATCTCCTTCCCGTCGTAAACCAACATCTCCGTGTTGTGGGAGATCATAATTTCCTTCGCGCCCCACTGGTAGAGCTGCTTGGCGGCGGCCACCCGGTCCGTCAGGCCGGTGAGAATCTCCGCCTCGGCGGCGTCGGTTTTTAGGAAATCCATGTAGGGCAGATATTTCAGCTTGTCGGCCCAGTCGTGGAACACCAGAGAGCCGTTCTCGTTGTGCCGCAGGAAGCCCTGGGCGTCGGCGGAGACCAGGCCCTTGGTGTGCAGGAATTCAATCAATTCATTGGGGAAATCGCCGTAGAGCAGACCGGCCAGATGGTACAGGCGGCAGGGTACGTCGGGAATTTCATCGGGCAGGATGGGGTCCGACTGGGCGGGGCAGCCGGCCTTCCGGCGCTCCCGGTCCGGGGTGAAATACTCGTTGCGCATGAGGGTGGTCTTCTCCGAAGGCAGCAGGGCGATGTCCGCCGGATCCATCTGGAAGCCCGCGAGAATATCCCCATCCGCCGGGGCAATTTTCACGGCGGCGAAGACGGCGGCCCCGGCAGCCCGGGCGGCAGGGGTGCAGAAGGTCACGGCGCCACCGGTGCTGCGGTCCTCCGCGCCGGTGTAGTCGATGTTCACGTCCCTTGTGGCGGGACCGACGATCATGAGGTCATATTGTTTCATTTGCTTTTCTTCCTTTCCAGAGCGCCCAAATTTCCCGTGCCCCAGCGGGACGCGGGAAACTCGGATTCAATCAGCCGAACAGGTGGAACTTCACAACGACTGTCGCAAAGACGATGGACACCATGCTCAGCAGCTTGATCAGAATATTGATGGAGGGACCGGAGGTGTCTTTGAAGGGATCGCCGATGGTGTCTCCGACGATGGCGGCCTTGTCATTCTCGCTGCCGCGGCCTCCGAAGTGATCAGACTCGATGTACTTTTTGGCGTTGTCCCAGGAACCACCGGAGTTGGACATGAACACCGCCAGCAGGAAGCCGGAGGCTGTCGCGCCGCAGAGCATGCCGACGACGCCGGCAGGACCCAGCAGCAGGCCGCCCAGAATGGGAGTGATGACGGCGATGAGGGTGGGAATCACCATCTCCTTCAGGCTGGCCTTGGTACACAAGTCCACGCAGCGGGTGTAATCCGCGTCGGCGGTGCCTTCCAGCAGGCCGGGAATCTCGTGGAACTGGCGGCGGACCTCCAGCACCACGCTGTGGGCGGCCCGTCCGATGGAGCCCATGGTGATGGCGGCAAAGATGAAGGCCAGGCACGCGCCGGTGAAAATGCCCACCAGCACCACCGGGTTCATGACGCTCATGTCCAGAGAGAGGTCCGGGGCGATGGATTTGATCTTTTCCACATAGGAGGCGATGAGGGCCAGAGCGGTCAGAGCGGCGGAGCCGATGGCGAAGCCCTTGCCGGTGGCGGCGGTGGTGTTGCCCAGGGAGTCCAGGGCGTCGGTGCGCTCCCGGACCTCCTCGCCCAGACCGGACATCTCGGCGATGCCGCCGGCGTTGTCGGCCACGGGGCCGTAGGCGTCGGTGGCCAGGGTGATGCCCAGGGTAGACAGCATGCCCACGGCGGCCAACGCGATGCCGTAGAGGCCCATGGCGTTCCTGGCTCCGTCGGTCAGTCCGATGCCGGACAGGAAATAGGAGAGCAGGATGCAGACGCTGACGATGACGACGGGCAGCAGAGTGGAGCGCATGCCCAGGCTCAGGCCGTCGATGACCAGAGTGGCGGTGCCGGTTTCGGAGGTGGCGGCCAGGTGCTGGGTGG
Organism: uncultured Clostridia bacterium; assembly: GCA_945918815.1. Lineage (GTDB taxonomy): Bacteria > Bacillota > Clostridia > Oscillospirales > Oscillospiraceae > Avoscillospira. The sequence goes on along the minus strand of CAMEIU010000064.1, from coordinate 486 downwards.
GCTTATAGGTGTCGGAGGTGTAATACTCGGTGCAGCGGCCGATGAGCACACCGGCTAGCAGACCGGAGAGAATGGCAGCGTAGAGGCCCATGTAGGAGGAACCCAGCATGAACCACACCAGCGGGAAGGCGGCCACGGCGATGAGGATGGCGGATGTGTTGGTGCCGCGGCGCAGCGCCTTGAGTAGGGCGATCTGGTCGGTGGACTCGCCGGTGCGGACCAGCAGGGAGCCAATGATGGAGGCGAACACGCCGATGGCGGCAATGAGCAGCGGCACGGCGAAGGCCCGGATGTTTTCCACGTTGGGAATGTAGCCGAAGGCGATGACGCCCAGGGAGCAGGAGGAAATGAGAGAGCCAACATAGGACTCATACAAGTCTGCGCCCATACCGGCCACGTCCCCCACGTTGGCGCCGACGTTATCGGAAATGGCGGCGGGGTTCCGGGGATCGTCCGCGGGGATCCCGGCGTCCACTCTACCCACCA
>CAMEIU010000063.1 GCA_945918815.1 uncultured Clostridia bacterium | reverse complement strand
TACACAAGGGAGCCTTGGGCGCTCCCGCGCCAGTGCAGCACATCGTCAAATCCCAGTTTTCCGGTTTGCTGAGAAATGCCGGTAAGTGTGAAAGGCAGCACGGCTTATTCCACGGATTTCAAACTCTCCGCCATGTTGATCTTGTCGATCTTGCCGCGGAGGAGCCAGTCTACAATCAGGGTGATGACAAAGGTGAGCGCCACGGCCACAAGGAAGCTCCAAGGGGCGATGTAGACGGGGAAGGTGACGAAGTCCACCTGGATCTGGGACATGACGAATCGGTGGAGCCAGATTCCCAAGGGCACACCGACGCAGGCGCCCATGGCAGTCAGCACCAGGCCCTCCCGGAACACATAGCTGTAGGTCTCAGACTGGTAGAAGCCCAGGACCTTCACCGTGGCAATTTCCCGGGTCCGCTCGGTGATGTTGATGTTGATCAGATTATAGGTCACCACAAAGGATAATGCAAGGGCGCAGCCCACGACAAGAGCAATGACCGCGTTCAGACTGGAGATGGTGTCGTTGAAGTTGTCCCGGATGTCCTGGGTCACATTGACATTGACCACCTCGCGGAAGCTCTGCATCCGGGAGGAGATCTCATAGAGGTCCTCGGACGCCGCGCCGGCGTAGACCGTGTTGTATGCGGGCTGCTGTCCAAACCAGTGCTCGTAACCGTCCGCGGTCAGGAACAGATAGTGGTAGACGTAGTTCTCAAAGATTCCGGTGATGGGAATATCCACCAATTCCTTGGTTTCCAGCTGAATGGTCAGGCAGTCGCCAATTTCCAGCCCGGCCAGCTCTGCCAGCTTCTGGCTGACGAACGCGCCGTCTCCGGTGGGATAACCCAGGTCCTCGCCGTCCTGGTACAGGCCCAGGACCTCTGTGATGTCGGGATCGTCCACCGCCACCACATAGACCGACTTGGTGCCCTTGGGGGTCAGGGCGTCGTGGGCCTCCATGGACACGAAGACGCAGGGACTCAGGTCCCCTTCAAAGTCCTTGCGGAAGGCTTCCTGGTTTTCCTCGTCCTGGCCCTGGCGGAACGAAACCAAAAAGTCGTAGGTGGTGATGTTGCCGAACTGGTCGTTGATGACGTTGCTGATGGAATTTTTCAGGCCCAGGCCTGCGATCAGCAGGGCCATGCAGCCGCCCACGCCCAGCATCATCATAATGAGCCGCTTCTTATAGCGGAAGATATTCCGGGCCGCCACCTTTTGCAGGAAGCTGAGCCTGTGCCACAGAGGCGTCAGGTACTCCAGGAAGATCCGCTTGCCGGCCTTGGGGGCCTTGGGCCGCATGAGCTCTGCCGGCATCTGCCGCATTTCGCTCCAGGCGGCGGCGCAGGCCGCGCCCACGGAGCAGAGCAGAGACACCAGAATGGAGATGATGGCCAGCTTCCAGTCGAAGAGGAAGCGAATCTCGCCGAAGTGATAGAGCATTCCATAGGCGTGCCAGATCACATAGGGGAACAGCCAGGAGCCCAGCAGGAAGCCGAAGACGCAGCCCAGCAGCGATGCGCCGCCGGCGTAGGAGGCGTAGCGCCACATGATCTGCAAATCGCTGTAGCCCAGGGCTTTCAGGGTGCCGTTGTGGGTCCGCTGCTCTTCCACCATTCTTGTCATGGTGGAGGAACAGACCAGGGCTGCCACCAGGAAGAAGAAGAAGGGGAACACCTTGGCGATGCCCGCCACAATGCTGGTGTCGTTGTCAAAGCTGGCGTAGCCGTTGTTGGACATGCGGTCCAGGGCGTAGTAGGAGGGGGTTTTCAGCAGGTCCACCTGCTTCCGGGCGTCGGCCAGCTCGTATTTGGCGTCGTCCAATTGGGCCTTAGCGTCGGCGAATTCTTCCTCCGCCTCGGCCTTCTGGTCCAGGTATTCCCGGAGGCCGTCCTCATACTGCTGCTCGGCGTCCTCCAGTTCGGCCCAGCCGTCGTCCAGGGCCTTGCGGCCTTCGTCCAGGGCGGTCTCATAGCCCTCCTGGTATTCCTGCTCGCCGTCCTCCAGCTGCTTGCGGCTGGAAGCCAACTGGGCCCTGGCAGCGTCCAATTGGGCCTTGGCGTCGTCCAGCTGCCGGACCGCGTCCTCATATTCCTGCAAACCGGCCTCATACTGGGCCCTGCCCTCGTCCAGCTGGGCCTTGCCCTCCAGGAGCTGCTCCTTGCCCTCGTCCAGCTGCTGCTGCATCTGGGCTTCCATTTGATTGTATTCCGCCAGGGCCGCCTCATAGGCCGCCTGCCGGAGGCTTACTTCTGTCCGGGCAGCCTCCACCGCCAGCTGGGCCGCGGCGGTCTCCGCCGGATCCGCGTCCGGGTTGGCCTGGAGCTGGGCCAGGGCGATCTGCTTCTGATTCAGATCCTCCTGGGCAGACTGGAGCTGCTTCGCCAGCTGGTCTACGGGGGTGCGGAGAATGGCCAGCATCCTGCGGGCCTCGGCCTCGCCCTGGGCGTATTCCTGGAGTCCGGCGTTGTATTCCTTCTCGCCTTCCTCCAATTGGGCCTTGGCGTCGTCCAGCTGCTGTTTTGCCTCGTCCAGCCGGGGCTGGGCCTCGGCCTTGGCCTGGTTGTATTCCTTCAGGCCCTTCTGATACTGGGCCTCGCCGTTCTCCAGCTGCTTCCAGCCGTCGTCCAGCTTTTTGCGGGCGGCGGCCAGCTCCTCATTGCTGGCAGGGTCCTCCCGCAGGGCGGTCAGGGTGGCTTCGCCATCCTCCAGTTCTTGGCGGCCGTCGTCTATCTGCTCCTTGGCGTCGTTGAGCTCTGCTTCGGCCTCGGCAAATTTCTCGTCGGCCTCGGCCCGGGCGTCCAGATATTCCCGGTAAGCGTCGTCGTATTCTTTCTGATAATCGGCCAGCTCCGCCTCGGCCTCGGCCACCACGTCGTCCTTCCGCAGGCTGCCCCGCAGCTCCAAGGCCTCGGTCAGCGGGTCCTGCCAGACCGCCATGGCGTCGGCATAGCTCTGCTGGAAGGCTTCGTGTTCTCCCTCCATGCGGAGGTAGATCTCCGTGTAGTAGTCCGCCTCATAGGCTTCGGCGGGCAGGAACAGAAAGGCTGCCACGGTGCCGTTGCCCAGGGACGTGGTGCCCCGCTGCAAATTCAGATACTGGGGCGAGTTGCAAAGGCCCACCACCGTGTAGGCTTCCTGGGTGAAAACGGAATCGTCTTCGTCGTTCTCTACGGTCAGGACCGCGCCCAGGTCGTCTTCCGTAAAATAGAGATCGTCGCCCAGGCACTCGTTGGCCGCCTCCGGCATCCGCCCGGCGGTCAGCTGCACGTGATTCATCCGGTCCAATAGCTGGTTGGTCTTGAACACGGTCTGGGTGTCCCGGTAGGTGGTCAGCAGGTCCGCGGTGATGGAGCCCTCCGCCTCCGCCACGCCGTCCATGGCGGCAAAATAGTCCCGGTCCTCTTCCGTCAGGCCCAGGGTGGACACCAGCTGAAAGTCATAAAACCTGGTTTCCTCCAGGTAGTCCTGGCAGATCTCCGCCATGGCAGGGCGGGCCAGTTGGATTCCGGCGAAAAATCCCACACCCAGAGCCACAATGGCAAAGATGGCCAGAAACCGGCCCAGGGTATGCAGCAGCTCCCGGCTGTTGTTTTTTCTCCATGCGGAACCGGCCCTTACCATTCGATCTCCTCCACAGGCACCACATGCTCGTTCTGCATGACGGAGCGGATGGTGCCGGACTTGACCCGGATGACCCGGTCCGCCATGGCGGTCAGGGCGGAGTTGTGGGTGATGATGACCACGGTCATGCCCTTCTGGCGGCTCTGATCCTGGAGCAGCTTCAAAACTTCCTTGCCGGTGTTGTAGTCCAGCGCGCCGGTGGGCTCGTCACAGAGCAGGAGCTTGGGATTCTTTGCCAGAGCTCTTGCGATGGCCACCCGCTGCTGTTCGCCGCCGGAGAGCTGGGCGGGGAAGTTGTCCATGCGCTCGCCCAGGCCCACCTGGGTCAGCACCTCCGCCGCGGGCATGGGGTCCTTGATGATCTGGGCCGCCAGCTCCACGTTCTCCAGGGCGGTCAGATTGGGAATCAGGTTGTAGAACTGGAAGACGAAGCCGATTTCCTCCCGCCGGTAGCGGGCCAGGTCCTTCCCCCGGTAAGCCGACACCTCCTGCCCCTCCAGCAGCACCTTGCCGGAGGTCAGGGTGTCCATGCCGCCGAGAATGTTCAGCAGGGTGGTCTTTCCCGCACCGGACTGGCCCACGATGACGCAGATTTCCCCCTTGGAAATGGTGAAGCTGGCGTCCTTCAGCGCCGCCACCTCCACATCGCCGGTCTTGTATGTCTTAAAAACGTGCTCAAACGTCACAAATCCATCCATGAAAATCCCTCATTTAATATGTTCTCAAACATTATACCTTAAACAAAAGCAGAAAAATGAAAACTCTTTGTGAACATTCCGTTTGAAAAATGTTTCTTGACAAGGGAAACCGGGGGGAATAAGATAGCTTTAAACCTTGGCGTCATAAAGCCCTATGCGGGCGGCTGCTGCAAGTCTGCAATTGCGCACTGGCACGGGAGCACCCAAGGCGCCCTTGTGTAAAGAGAGCTGTCAGCGAAGCTGACTGAGGGATTGATACCCTTCGACGTGCTGCGCAGAAGGTCGAAACTGCCATGCAATCCCTCCGTCACGGCTCCGCCGTGCCACCTCCCTTTACACAAGGGAGGCGTTGGCCTTCTGCAAGCCATGCATCCCCTTTTGTAGGGCACTTCCATAAGCTGACGTTTTGATAGAATTCTGAAAAAGAGAGGCGGTTTTTTATGAATTTTGAAGTATTGCGGGGCGTGCTGCTGCCGTTCCTGGGGACCACCCTGGGCGCGGCCTGCGTGTTTTTCATGCGGAAAACGCTCCATCCCATGGTCCAGCGGGGCCTGACCGGCTTTGCGGCGGGCGTCATGGTGGCGGCCTCCGTTTGGAGCCTGCTGATTCCGGCCATGGAGCAGGCGTCGGCCATGGGCGTTTGGGCCTTTGTGCCTGCGGTGGTGGGCTTCTGGCTGGGCATTCTGTTCCTGCTGCTGCTGGACCGGGTGGTGCCCCACCTGCACCTGGGCAGCGACGAACCGGAGGGCCCCAACGTGGCCCTCAAGCGGGCCACCATGCTGGTGCTGGCCGTGACCTTACATAACATCCCCGAGGGCATGGCTGTCGGCGTGGTGCTGGCCGGCTGGATGACCGGCAGCGGCACCATTACTATGGCGGGGGCCCTGACCTTGTCCCTTGGCATCGCCATCCAGAACTTTCCCGAGGGGGCCATCATCTCCATGCCCCTGCGGGCCGACGGCGTGAAAAAGAGCAAGGCCTTCCTCTACGGAACCCTGTCCGGCCTGGTGGAGCCCATCGCCGCGCTGCTGACCATCTGGGCCGCCAACCTGATCGTCCCGGCCTTGCCCTATCTGCTCAGCTTTGCCGCCGGCGCCATGCTCTATGTGGTGGTGGAGGAACTGATCCCGGAGATGTCCGAAGGCGAACACACCAACCTGGGCACCTTGTTCTTCGCCCTGGGCTTCACCCTGATGCTGGCCCTGGACGTGGCCCTGGGCTGACATGCGCAATATGCGCACAGACAAATAAAACCCCGTGCCGGAGAGGGCACGGGGTTCTGCGTTTGTTTGGTTATACATGCCAGATTTCTTCCGCGTACTGGCGGATGGTCCGGTCGGAGGAGAATTTTCCGGCGGAGGCCACGTTCATCAGGCACTTGCGTCCGAAGGCCTGGCGGTCCCGGTAGTCCCGGTTGGCCTGGAGCTTGGCGGCCTGGTAGGAGGCAAAGTCCTTGAGGATATAGTAGTGGTCGGCCTTGTGCCAGCTGGCCCCATGGAGCAGGGCGTGATGCAGCTCCTTCAGCTCGTCGTCGGTGTCCACGGTGCCGTCCACCAGGGTGTCCACGGCCCGGCGGACATGGGGATCGGCATTGTAGATGGCCATGGGATCGTAGGTATCGCGGATGGCGTTGATCTCTTCCACCGTTGCGCCGAAGATGTAGTTGTTCTCTTTTCCGGCCTGCTCCACGATTTCCACGTTGGCCCCGTCCAGGGTGCCCAGGGTTACCGCGCCGTTGAGCATGAACTTCATGTTGCCGGTGCCGGAGGCCTCGGTGCCCGCCGGGGAGATCTGCTCGGACACGTCGGCGGCGGGGATGATGTGCTCGGCGTAGGAGCAGTTGTAGTTCTGGACAAAGACCACCTTCAGCTTATCGGCCACTTCGGGATCGCTGTTGACCAGCTTCGCCACATGGTTGACGTAGCGGATGATGGCCTTGGCCCGCTGGTAGCCGGGGGCGGATTTGGCGCCGAAGATAAACACCGTGGGGGTGAAGTCCGTCAGGCTGCCGTCCTTGAGGCTCAGGTAGATGTCCATGATGGACAGGGCGTTCATAAGCTGCCGCTTATACTCGTGGAGCCGCTTGACCTGCACGTCGAAGAGGAAGCCGGGATCCAGCTTGACGCCCTCGCGGGCCTCGATGACCTTGCACAGCTGCTCCTTCTTGGTCTGCTTCACCTGGTTGAATTCAGCCACAATCTGGTCGTCGATGACCGGCTTCAAGACCTGCAGCCAGTCCAGCCTGGTCAGGAAGCCGGGACTCACATACTGCTCCAGCAGCTTGGTCAGCTCCGGGTTGCACAATCCCAGCCAGCGGCGGGGCGTGATGCCGTTGGTCTTATTCTGGAACCGCTGGGGATAGACGGCATACCAGTCCTTGAACAGGTCTTTCTTCAAAATCTCGGAGTGAATCTCCGCCACGCCGTTGACGGCGGTGGACACATAGACCGACAGGTTTGCCATATGGACCTGATGGTCCTTGATGATGAACAGGTTGGGATGCTCGGCCTTGCAGCGGGCGTCGATCTGCTTGATGATCTCCACGATCTCCGGCACCACGCTGGCCAGCAGGTCCAGATCCCACTTTTCCAACGCCTCGCCCATGACCGTGTGGTTGGTGTAGGAGAAGGTATTCTTGGCGATCTGGAATGCGGCCTCGAAGTCCATGCCCTCATTCATGAGCAGCCGGATCAGCTCGGGAATGGAGATGGCGGGATGGGTGTCGTTGAGCTGCACCGCCACGAAGCGGGACAGAGCGGACAGGTCGTCGCCGTGGGTGGAGCGGTAGACCCGCAGAATATCCTGCAAAGACGCGCTGGAGAGGACGTACTGCTGCTTGATGCGAAGCTGCTTGCCCTCCCGGGTGGTGTCGTTGGGGTACAGGACTCTTGTGATGTCCTCGGCCTTGTTCTTCTCGGCCAGGGCTCTTTGATAATCCTGGGCGTTGAAGGCGTCGAAGTCCAGCTCGTGTTCGGCCTCGCACTGCCACAGCCGCAGGGTGCCCACATTGTCGGTGCCGTAGCCGAGGATGGGCATATCGTAGGGCACGGCGATGACGGTCTGGTCGGCGAATTTGACCTTCACGGCGTGCTTATCCCGGCGGTAGCTCCAGGGATCGCCGTAACGGGTCCAGTCGTCAGCGGCTTCCTTCTGGGAGCCGTTCTCGTCGAAGCTCTGCTTGAACAGGCCGAAGCGGTACCGCAGGCCGTAGCCGGACAGGGGCACACCGCAGGTGACGGCGGAATCCAGGAAGCAGGCCGCCAGACGGCCCAGGCCGCCGTTGCCCAGGGCTGCGTCCTCGATGTCCTCCAGCTCGGCCAGGTCCACGCCCTTGGCCGCGAAGGCTTCCTTCATCTGGTCCAGGATGCCCATGTTGAACAGGTTGGAGTAGACCAGGCGGCCCATGAGATACTCGGCGGAGAAATAGTATGCCTTCCGGCTGCCCTCCCGCCGCTTCTTGCTGGCGGTCCAGGTCTCGTTGACGGCCATCATCACCGCCTGGCCCAGACAGTCGTGGAGCCGCTGCGGCGTGGTGGTGGTCAAGGTCTCATCGTGCCGAAGCTTCAGAAGGGCCTCGGTGTTGGAAAGAATGGTGTTGACATTATAGCTCATAGACTGATGACTCCTAAATTGAGAATACGAACAATTGACAATTGACAATGGACAATTGACAATGAAGGTGTCGCTGGCGCGACGATATCATAAAAGCCGTAGGGGCGGCCCCATGTGGCCACCCGTCAGGCTCCCGATGATCGCCGTATGGGCAGTTCAGCCGCTATACCCGCTGGAATTCCTCGGTCATGGCGGCGATTTCCCGGGCCAGTTCCGGGGTGGCGGCTCCGGGCAGCATCCGCCAGCGCCAGTTCTGGGGCTTCAGGATGCCGGGCTCGTTCATGCGGGCCTCGCCGCCCAGGTTCAGATAGTCCTGCATCTGGGCCATGAACAGGTTGGCCTTGGAGGCCATGCCCAGGCGGATGATGCTCTTACAGAAGTCTTCCCCTTCTGTGATGCCCATATACTTCCGGGCATAATCCCGGTCCAGATCGTTGCGGCTGCTCTCCTCGTACCACTGGCGCAGGGTCAGGTTGTCGTGGGTGCCGGTGTAGCAAATGCAGTTTTCATTATAATTATGCGGCAGGTAGTTGCTCGGTTCCCGGGAGTCAAAGGCGAACTCCAGCACCTTCATGCTGGGGAAGCCGGACTCGGCCACCAGGGCGTAGACTTCCGGCGTCAGGAAGCCCAGATCCTCGGCGATGAATTCCGCGTCGGGATAGGCGTTCTTGATGGCGCGGATCAGGGCCATGCCAGGTCCCTTGACCCAGTGGCCGTGACGGGCGGTCTTGTGGTGGGCGGGAATGCTCCAGTAGCTTTCGATGCCGCGGAAGTGGTCGATGCGCACCACGTCGAAGAACCGCGTGGCCGCGCCGATGCGCTGGAGCCACCAGGAGAAGCCGTCGGCCTCCATCTTTTCCCATTCATAGATGGGGTTGCCCCACAGCTGGCCGTCGGCGGTAAAGGCATCCGGCGGGCAGCCTGCCACGACCTTGGGATGGCGGTAGCGGTTGAGCTGGAAGTTCTGGGGGTTGCTCCACACGTCGGCGGAGTCCATGGGGACATAGATGGGAATGTCGCCGATGATGGAAATGCCCTTTTCCTTGGCATAGTCCCGCAGGGCCTGCCACTGCTGGAAGAAGACGAATTGCAGCCACTGCTGGAAGCGGATCTCCTCCGCCAGTTCCTTGCGGTACCGCTTCATGGCCGCGGGACGGCGCAGGCGGATGTCCGCGTCCCAGTTGAGCCAGGGGCCGCCGCCAAAGCGGGCCTTGACGGCCATGAACAATGCGTAGTCATCCAGCCAGCTCTGTTCCGTCTGGCAGAAGGCGTCGAAGGCCGGGTCCGGGTTCTGTTGGAACCGGTCGAAGGCCTTGCGCAGCATGGGCAGCCGCCGCTGGTACATCAGGCCGTAGTCGGTCTGGGAATCGTCGTAGCCCCAGGCGCCCTCCAGGTCCTGGTCCGTCAGAAGACCGGCCTCCTTCAAAGCGTCGGGATCGATGAGATAGGGATTGCCCGCAAAAGCCGAGGCGGACTGATAGGGGGAATCCCCATAGCCCGTCGGCGAGATGGGGAGAATCTGCCAATAGCGTTGTTTGGCTTCCACCAGGAAATCAATGAAATCCCGGGCCGCCTTTCCCATGTTGCCGATGCCGTAGGGAGACGGCAGAGAGGAAATATGCAGCAAAATACCGCTGCTTCGGTTCATGGAGAACACCTCCGAGGATGTATATTTCAAAATAGTAGCAGGAAAATCGTCATTTTGCAAGATATGGAAACATATTTTTGTTAAATATGCTGCTGTACGCTCTCCTTACAGCTGAGAGAATAGGGCACGATCACATGCCTTGCGGGCTTTCCGCTCTCAATGGCGTCCAGCAGGATGGCCGCGCTGTTCTCCGCCAGGGCCTCCGTGGGCTGGGCGATGGTGGAGAGCTTCGGCAGCAGGAAGTCGCCGATGCCCAGGCCGTCGTAGCCGATGACGGAGATATCCGAGGGCACGTGCCGCCCCGCCTCGCGGATGGCGCGGATGGCCCCGATGGCGATGACGTCGGCCATGGCGAACACGGCGGTGCAGGGGAGGCCGTCGTAGAGGGCCTTGGTCATGGTCTCGTATCCGGCGCGGTAGGAGTAGCGGCAGGTGTAGTAGCGGCTCTCGTCAAAGGTCAGGCCGCTGCGTCCCAGGGCCTCCACGCAGCCCTCATAGCGGACCCGGCTGGTGTCGGACAGGGTCCGGTTGCCGCCCAGGACCAGAATGTCCCGGTGGCCGGATTGGAGCAGATACTCCATGGCGCAGGCCGCGCCCTCCCGGTCGTCGGTGGTCACGCTGGACAGGTTGGGGAAGTTCAGTTCCCGGGCGTCGCCGGTGACCAGCACCGACGGCGCCTGGATTTTTGAGAATTCCTCCAGGAAATTCATGCGGCTGCCGCCCAGGAACAGGACGCCCAGGGGCTTTTTCTCCCTGCACAGGGCGGCCGCCCGGTGGACCTCGCTGTCCAGTTCGTCGATGTAGTCGATGATCAGCGGATAGCGGGTGGCGGAGAAGATGGCCTGGAGCCGCTCCACAATGTCGGCGAACAGCTCGTTGCCGCGGCCCTTGACCACGATCAGGATGCTGTCGCCGTGGCTCTGCTTCAGGTTTTTGGCGTTGGTGTTCAGCTCAAAGCCCTGAGCCTCCACCACGGCCATGACAGCTTTTCTGGCTTTTTCACTGACGTTGGGATGACCGTTCAGCACCCGGGAGACGGTGCCGAGGGAATAGCCGGACTCCCGGGCCAGGTCTTTGATGGTCAAAGGGAACTCATCCTTTCACGGCGCCTGAGGCAACACCTTTGATGATATATTTCTGGCAGAACAGGTAGACGATGATGATGGGCA
>CAMEIU010000062.1 GCA_945918815.1 uncultured Clostridia bacterium | reverse complement strand
AGTCGTAGAAGTCCGCGCCGGAGACGATTTCGCCGCAGACCGAGGCCATGGGCGTCTCGTTGCCGAGGACCGCGCACTCCACCTCCTGGCCGTCGATGAACTCCTCCACCAGGACCTTTTTGTCGTAAATCAGGGCCGCCTCCAACGCCTGAATCAGGCCTTCCCGGTCCCGGGCCTTGGACACGCCCACGGAGGAACCGGTCCCGGCGGGCTTGACAAAGACCGGGTAGGTGAATTTTGTCTCCACGGTTTCCACAACGGAATCGACGTTGTGGTCATAGGCCGCCCTGGTCACCAGAATCCACGCCGCCTGGCGGACGCCGGCCTGGTCGGCCACCAGCTTGGTCATGCACTTGTCCATGCAGGCGGCGCTGGCAGCGATGTGGGGTCCCACATAGGGAATGCCCGCGATCTGCAGCAGGCCCTGGATGGCGCCGTCCTCGCCGTTGGCGCCGTGGAGCACCGGGAAGGCCACGTCGATGCGCTCCCGCACCACGCAGTCGTTTTCAAAGCTCAGAAGTCCCTGGCCGTGGACCGGGGAGAGAGCCGCCCGGCGGTTGCCGTCGTAGCTCTGCCAGGTACCGGCGGGCAGCATGCTGTAATCCCTGCCGCCGAACAGGACCCAATCGCCCTCCTTGGTGATGCCCACGGGGAAGACGTTGTATTTATCATGATCGATGTTGTTCAGTACCGATTCAGCTGAACGCAGGGACACCTCATGCTCCGGGGAGATTCCGCCGAACAGGATGCAGACGCTTAGCTTTCTCAATGGCTTGTTCCTCTTTCCTTAAAGATATTCGTCTTTATATCATATGCGAAAAGTTCCCGGAAGACAAGTATATTTTTAACAGAAATTTGAGATTTTAGCAGTGGAAAAACAGGAGGGGTGGGTATATAATAGAGTGACAAAAGCCAGGGAGCGCACCGGCTCCCGCATGGAGAAAGGAGGCCCGTGACATTGAACATCGAATTGAGCAAGAAAGAGTTCCGGCGGCTGCTGGATCTGGTCTACATCGGCAACTGGATTCTCAACTCCACCCGGGGCAACGACCGGATCGAGGATTATGACCAGGTAGAGAGCAAACTGTTCGGTCTGTGCCGGGACACGGGCATGCAGAAGCTCGTGGAAAAGTGGGAAGGCATCGATATCCCATCCCGCGCCTTTGCCGACGGCGGCATCCATGAGGCCATCATGGACTATGAAGACACGGTTTTTTTCGAGATTCTGGCGGAAGAGCTGGCCCGCCGGGACATGGACTATCAGCCGGTTTCCCGGGAGAACTACGACGAGCTGGTATCCCGCATGGATGACTACATCGCAGAATTCGAAGCCCACGGCACCGACAACCTGGTGCTGAGCACGGATGATGTGTGAAGGAATTGATAATTGACAATGAAGGCATCCGCTGACGCGGATGATTTGAAATGAAAGCGCGGGGCTGTTGATATCGCCTGTCATTGCCACGCCAGTGCGCGCACTGGCGTGGCAATCCGTTCTCCTTTGCCGCGATTCTCAGACTTTTTCTCTTCAAAAGTACGGGGCCAAATTGAGAACTATGACGCGTTCGACAGTCCCGCCCTCTTTCCTATAAAATTATTGACAAACAATAATTTTTATGTTACACTGTGACCATAAAATTATTGAAAAACAATAATTGGAGATGATAGTGATGCGAAATAAGACGTTGAAGGGTATCCTGCTTTCAGAGGCGGTCCTCTGTCTGGTCCTGTGCTGCCTGCGGGAATCCTTCACAGGCTGGTTTACCACGCTGGTGGCCTTTCCCCTGGAACAGATCGGGCTTCTGCTGCGGAGGCTGTCCCTGTCGGGTGCGGCGGGCAATGGGGCGGCCATTGGCCTGTATGTGCTGCTGTGCCTCCTGCCGGTCTTTTGCCTGCTTCTGGTCCGCAGGCGGCGGAAGCTGCTGCCGGAGGACACGATTGTGGGCCTGCTCTGCCCGGTCTTGTTTGGGACCCTCTATCTGATGGTCAATCCCGGGCAGCTGGGGACCTGGCTGGGCGCGCCGGGGGAGCTGCTGGGCAAGGCGCTGCTGGGCGGCGCGGTCTGGGCCATGGTCTGTGCCTACGCGGTTCTGCGGCTCCTGCGGCTGTTCTTCCGGGCCGACGGACCCAGGCTCCGTACCTGCGCCAACATCCTACTGTGGGTCCTGGCTCTGCTTCTCACCTACGGCGCCTTCGGGGCCGCCTTTGGCAGCTTCCTCGATTCCGTGGAAAGCGCCCGGGCGGCCAACACCGGCGGCGGTCTCGGCCTGACCTACGGCTTCCTGGGGCTTCAATGGCTGGTGGACGCGCTGCCCTATGTGCTGGATCTGTGGGTGGTCTTCGCCGCCCTGGACGTGACGGCGGCGGAGCGGTATTCCGAGGAAATGACGCAGGCGGCGGACCGGCTGGCAAAGTGGTGCTGCCGGACCCTGACCTGGACCGTCCTGACCAACTGCGGCTTCAACCTTTTGCAGCTCCTGTTTGCAAGGAATCTGCGGATGGTCAACGGCGTGGTGCTGCTGCCGGTCTACTCCATCGCCTTTACCCTGGCGGCGCTGCTGCTGGCAAGGCTTCTGAAGGAGAACCGGGAACTGAAGGCGGACAACGACCTGTTTGTGTAAGGAGGAATTTTATGGCGATCCGCGTCTGTCTGGAGGACGTCCTCAAAGCCCGGAACATGACCTCCAAGGAGCTGTGCGCGAAGGTGGGCATCACGGAAGCCAACCTGTCCATCCTCCGCAGCGGGAAGGCCAAGGGCGTCCGCTTCCATACCATCAACCGAATCTGCTACTATCTGGAATGCGACGTGGGAGATATTTTGAAATTTGACGGAAATTTGGAGGAATCCAATGAAACAGATTAAATTGATTTCCATGCTTTTGGCCCTGCTTCTGCTCCTGTGCGGCTGCCAGCTGGCCCGTCCCGACGGCGAGACGGCCAAAAGCGAAGACCGGCTCATCGGTGTGCTGGTGACCCGGGACTATCTGGACCTGCTCGATTTTGAAGCCTACTTTCAGGACCACACGTCGAAGATTCTGAAGGGCGGCGAACAGGAGATCACGGATACAAAGCCCTATGAGGGGCGGCTCTACGCGGTCATGACCACGGAGACCCGGACTAACGAGGACGGGGAGACCGTGACGCTTCAGAATTACGAGTTCGAGGGCGTGGAGGGCAGCGCGTATTTCGTCTATTCTGTTTTGGAAGAAGACGGGCCGGGCTATACCGCCACGGAGTCTGGGGAGGAGATCAGCGACGGCCATACAAACCTGTTCTATTCCGACCAGGAGGAGGCCGTGGAGCTGGAGGCCACCATCTACTATGCGCCGCAGACCGGGGAGGAAGTGATCGATTTCTACTTCAACCCGGTCTATCAGACGGCGGACGGCCAGGTCTATGCCATGAGCGGCAGCGGTACTTCCACCAACGTGGACGGCGCGGGCGTTTCCTTTGGCCACACGCTCAGCGAAGAAAGCACCCAGACCGAAAACGGCGTGTCTAAAACCTGGCGGAGCTCCGTAAAGGTGACGGTGGAATCCGTGGACCCGCCGGAGCGAATCACGGTGCTGCAAATGGGGGAGGACCATGGAATTTTGACCGAGACCTCCTACGAGCCGGGAACCCTGCCGGAGACCCTGGAGCTGCCTTCGGAGACGGCCTACCTGATCGTAGAAACCCTCACCGGCGGCACAATCAAACGGGAACTGGTGAACCGGGACACCGAAACCATGACCACCTTCCGCTGCCGGGAGGACGGAATCTGCGTCAAACAGACCACGACCCTGACCTGGGAATGATGCACCGCGTTTTTCTGTAGGGCACGGCCACTGGACGTGCCGCTGGCAGGCAGCTGCCTCTTGTGACCAACTGCCAAACGGCGCGTCGGGTCGCCGCGCCCTACAGGGGGCATTGTGCGATTTCTCAGCAATTGACACGAATTTTGAATACGCCACGGGGAACGAAAACCGGACGTAGGGGGAGTTATGATACCAGCACAGGAATTCCCTTTGCTGCATAGGCTAATTCTGAGGTGATCGCATGCGAATTCCTGTTGGAGCCCCCGATGCCGTGGCCTGGGTCCGGGGCGAGGGCGATACGTCCGGCCCGCTGGGCGTCGTAAAATTCTATCAGATGCGGGACGGAACCTGGGTGACCGCCGATGTTTCCGGCCTGCCGGACACCGAAACCAACTTCTTTGCCTTCCATATCCACGAGGGCGGCGACTGCGGCGGCTCGGCATTCTCCGATACCGGCGGCCACTATAACCCGGAAAAAACCGCCCATCCAAATCACGCCGGAGACCTGCCGCCCCTGCTGGCCCACAACGGCCGGGCCTCCATGGCGGTCCTGACCGGCCGTTTCCGGGTCCCAGACATCCTGGGCCGGACCGTGGTGATCCACCACGACCCTGACGACTTCCATACCCAGCCCGCCGGCAATTCCGGCGTCAAAATCGCCTGCGGCGTCATCCGCCCGGCGGAACCCATGTAGCAGAAAATGCTTGTGTTCCTCTGTAGGGGCGGCTATTAGCCGCCCGCATGGGGCACAAGTTCTTTTTTATTTTCTAGTTCCTCCCAGAAAACTACATAGACTTACCAGCCCCCAACCGGCCGATTCTGTGTTATCCTTGAAGGGCGTTTTGCAGCTGCAAAAAATCTACCACAAGGAGCGCGAACATGAAAAGCACAAAACGACTTCTCAGCCTGTTTCTGGCAGTGTACATGGTGTGGTCGCTTTTGCCGGTGACGGCGTCGGCGGCTCGGGGGACCGAGGGACGGCAGACCGTTTCCTTAAACGGCAGCTGGACCTTTACCGGTCACGACGGGACCCAGACCGCCGTACAGGTGCCTCACAGCTGGGAATACATGGATCCCAACGCCTTCTTTCCCACCGGCAGCAGCCGGACCTGCGCCTATGAGCGGACCGTGGAGGTGGGCCCCTTTGCCGGAAAACAGCTGTTTCTACATTTTGGCGCGGTCAACAAGGAGGCCGTGATCTATGTGGACGGCCAGGAAGTGGGCCGTCACGACGGCGGCTTCACGGCCTTTTCCGTGGATATCACCGAGGCCTGCCGGGGCAAGGAGACCGTGACCGTGAAGGTGGAGGTCACCAACATCACCGGCGGCACCATGCCCATCAACACCGACTTCACCCACTTTGCCGGAATCTACCGGGATGTGCGTCTGGTGGCCGTGGATCCCAGAGCCTATCTGAGCCTGGAGGACAGCGGCTCCCAGGGCGTCTACCTGGACACCGCCGTGGATTTGACCACCGGTATAGCGGTTCTGACTCCGCGGGTCCTGCTCTCCAGCCAGGAGCCCGGCGGAAAAATCACCGTGACCGTGACCCTGAAGGACGCGGCCGGCTGCACCGTCGGCACGGCCTGTAAGGCAGTGACCGGCGCGGGCCTTTTGGAGGAAGTGACCCTGGACCCCATCGTGGTCTCCAACGCCCACCTGTGGCAGGGCACCCGGGACCCCTATCTCTACACCGCGGAGACCCAGGTCTGTGTGGACGGCAAGCCGGTGGATTTCAACAGCCAGCGAATCGGCTTCCGCACCTACAAGGTCCAGGACGGCACCTTCTATCTCAACGGTCAGCCCTATGCACTGCGGGGCGTGGGCATGCACCAGGAGTTCGGCGCGGCCACCAATGTGACCACCCAGGCCCAGAAGGAGCAGGACCTGCAAATGATTCTGGAAATGGGGGCCAACGCCCTGCGTACCTGCCACTATCCCCACGACCAGGCCGTCTACGATCTCTGCGACGAGCTGGGTATCGTGGTCTGGAGCGAGATTCCCTTCTACCTTCTGATGCTGGACACGGACGCCTTCCGGCAGAACGTGATGCAGGCGGCGGAGGAGATGGTCAAGCAGGGCTACAACCACCCCTCCATCTTCGTCTGGGGCATTGAGAACGAGGTCAACTACTATGGCAGCTACGAGGCCTACTATGATCAGCCCGACGCGGCGGCCCTGGGAGCGTTCATGCAGGAGCTGGCCCAAATGGTCAAGGAACTGGATCCCAGCCGCATGGTGGGCGAGGCCGTCATGGACGGGGCTTCCTATGTGCGGGAGACCGCCGGCTGGACCACGGACGGCAGCGGCATCGACACCGTGGGCCTCAACATGTACACCGGCTGGTACAGCAACGTCAACGGGGCCACCCCGGAGAACCTCTTTGACCGCATCGTCATGAGCTTCCAGAGCAAGCTCCAGTCCTACCAGAGCGTCTTCAACCAGTCCTCCCGGCATACGGTTTCCTATGTGCTGACGGAGTACGGCGCGGGTGCGAACATCCGGCAGCACGCGGATCTGGGCGCGGGCTTCCGCTGGGGCGGCGCGGACAATACCAAGGGCTACGCCACCTCCGGCGATTTCCACCCGGAGGAATACCAGAGCTACGTCCATGAGGGCATGCTCATGGCCATCTACGGCGACGAGACCAATGAAGTTCCCCCTGCGGAAGACCTCTGGTGCGCTTTTGCCTGGGCCATGTTCGATTTCTCCACCTACCGCAACGAGGGCGGCATGCCCCAGATGAACACCAAGGGCCTGGTGACGGCGGACCGGTCCGTGAAGAAGGACGCCTTCTATCTCTACAAGGCCAACTGGAATGATACGGACCCCTTTGTCCACATTACCTCCAGCCGTTATGAAGTCCGTCCCAGCCGGACCATCGACGTGAAGGTCTATTCCAACCTGGAATCCGTGGAGCTGACGGTCAACGGCGCGTTCTACGGCGCCGGCGAGAAGCAGCAGGACGGCGTCTTTGTGTGGAAGGACGTGGAGCTGAACGACTACGGCCAGCCCAACACGGTCCTGGCTTCCGGCGTGAAAGACGGCCGGGTCTATACGGACGTCTGTGAGACAGGGACCGTAGGCGACGCGGCGGAAATCACCGTCCACAACACCCTGAACAAGTCCTATGACGGCCTGCCTGTCCAGGACCCGGACTACACCGTGACCCTCCGGAACGGAGCGGTGGATATCACCGAAGACGCGGCGGTCACCGCGGCATGGTATCAACTGACGGAAGGGGGCGGCACGGCATACCCCGGCTATGGCGAATACCCCTCCTATAACGAATATCCTTCCTACAACGAATATCCTTCCTACAACGAGTACCTCGCCTACGGCCAGTCCTGGAAGCGGCTCCCCCTGGAGAACGCCCCCACGGATCCGGGCCTGTACCTCCTGGTCCTGACCGTAGCGGACGGCTCCAACGGAGTCTACACCTGGCTCGGCAGCAGCCTGGAGATTCCCTTTGCCATAACCGAATAACCCAAACGCCCTTGCGCCCCTCCAGAAAAGGAAGCGCAAGGGCGTTATTTATACTTTGTTTCCAATTCCGGTGGAATTAGGGAACCTCTGATTTAATCTGCACTACCATAGAGGTTCCAGATATGGTACAATAACACCATCAAAGCAATGGTGGTGCGGGCAATGAAGCCGGAAACATTTACCGACGTCGAATACAGCTTCCAAAGGCCATTATTCAGAGGCTCCCTAAAGCCTTTCCCTTGAGGGGAAGGTGGCGCGAAGCGCCGGATGAGGTGGAAAAGGGTCACGTGTTTGCCGGAATTTCCTACAAAACGAAACATGACAAATCCAAATTTTATGGTATGCTTTTAGGGAGTGGTGAGATCTGCTCCATGGCGTTCAGGAAAAGAATGCAAGGTCACACCGAATTTTTTACTTCAACGGAAAATGCAGCCAAGCCGCTGCACGATAAGGGGCGGTTTCTATGATTCGGAACATTCAATCGGAAGAACTGACGGTGGAACTTTTTTCCTCGTTCCGCCGGTTCCAACAGGTGACGAAATGCTGGAGGAAAATCGACGGCCAGTGGACTGTCGTGGACAATCCATTTGTGGAGGATTGGGGCAGGGAACAGTATGAATTCCTGGTCCAGTGCCTCCGGCACACATTGGCCTCCGGCGGCCTGGTCTGCGGGGCCTTTGCGGACGGAGCCTTAAAGGGTTTTGCATCGGTGGAATCAAATTTCTTCGGAAGCAAGGGCCAATACCTGGAGTTGTCCAGAATCCATGTGTCCAGCGACTGCCGCGGCCGTGGGATCGTGCGGCAGCTCATGGATACGGGGAAAGCGTGGGCCAGGGAACAAGGGGCGCAGAAGCTCTACATATCCGCCCATTCCTCCGTGGAAAGCCAAGCGTTTTATCACGCCATGGGCTGCCGGGAGGCGGCTGAAATCAGCGCCTTCCATGCGGAAAAGGAGCCCTGCGACTGTCAATTGGAGCTCATGTTGTGATCTGCTTGGAATTTACAGAAAGGAAAGAAACAAAGTATGAAACCAGAAGCCATTGTCTATACCTCCAATACCGGTTATACGGCCCAGTATGCCAGAATGTTGGGCAAAAAAACGAGCCTTCCGGTGTATGATTTGGACGATTCTAACGGAAAGATCGGAGCAGGTGCGCCGGTCCTGTACCTGGGCTGGCTGATGGCTGGAAAGGTCCAGGGCTATGGAAAAGCCGCCAAACGTTACGCGGTCCAGGCTGTCTGCGGCGTAGGCATGGGGGCCACCGGCTCTCAGATGCAGGACCTGCAAAAGGCCAACCGGTTTCCGGAAGAACTGCCCATCTTTACACTCCAGGGCGGTTTTGACTTGAAGCGGCTCCGTGGCGTCTACCGGTTCATGATGACCGTTATGGCAAAAACCGCCGGAAAAGGCCTTTCGGAGAAGCAGAACCGTACCCCGGATGAGGACGCCATGCTGGATCTGCTCTGCAACGGCGGAAGCCGCGTCCGGGAAGAAAACCTTTCTGCGGTACTGGAATGGTACAACGGAGAAGCCTCATGCACGGTGGTAAGACCTTGACCGAAAAGAAAAAGTCCATTTTTCCGTCAAAAAAGATAAAACTCATGATTGCATTTGGAAACATGACATGGTATAATACTTTGGTCTGTGAATGGGCGGTCCTCTGCCACTGCCGGTACTACGGTACAGCGGCACTTCTTGTGGGTATGAACGTCTAAATATAAAGGAGGACAAAACAATGGATTTGATGAAGGCTTTGACCAGCCAGTACATGAAGACGGAGGTTCCAGAAGTCCGCGTGGGCGATACGGTCCGTGTTCATGTGAAGATCAAAGAAGGCTCCCGTGAGAGAGTCCAGGTGTTCGAAGGCACCGTGATCGCCAAGAAGCATGGCGGTCTGGAAGAGACCTTTACCGTTCGCCGCGTTTCCTATGGCGTTGGCTGCGAGAAGGTGTTCCTGCTGCACTCTCCCAGCATCGTGAAGGTTGAGACTGTCCGCCGCGGCAAGGTCCGCCGGGCCAAGCTCTACTATCTGCGCGACCGTATGGGCAAATCCGCCAAGGTTCGGGAGAAAGTCTAATCCAAGCGCAACCAGTTCAAGCAAAAACCGCCGCGTCCCTGATCCAATCAGAGGCGCGGCGGTTTTTGCGCCCTCTCGCAGACCTTTGCATATAGAAGATAAATTGGAATTTTGACTATCGGTTTTAGTAAGCACACGGATTTTTATGACAGGGTTCCGTTCCGCACTGTCATTGCGAAGAGCGAAGCGACGCACCCCGGGGTGGCTTCTCTTGCCTCTACGGAGCCATTCACCTTCCGGCAATCCGTTCTCCTTTTGTAGGGACCCTTGGCAAAAGAACGTACCTTGTCATGCCTCCGGCGGGTTCCTTTTCCTTGCGTGGCCCGAACGGGAGCGCCGCCAGCGGCGGAGTCAAGCGACCGTACCCCAAGGGCACTTTGTCGCCGCTTCGCGGCTCGGGCGCACGATTGGGCAGGCACTTGGTTTTGCGCGAACGAAGTGCAGGGCAAAACCTTAGTGCCAACCCGGAGGAAGGAACCAAAAGACGCTTTTTTCATGTCAGGACTGCCCAGCGTAGGTGACTGGAATGAAGCCATCACCCGAAAACCGCTGCACCACACCTTTGCTTGTACCAGATTCGGCGCGTCAGCCCGCCGTGATGACATGCGCACATCCCCCGGCAGTTGCACCCCCGTAGTGCATCATCCGTCCCTGCGGTGGTGGTCGCAACCTTTGAGGGCGACCGCAAGGGTCGCCCCTACGAAGTACCTGAAACGGGCATATTTTCAATCATCCGCGAAGCGGATACCTCCATTGTCAATTCATATACAAATCCCAATTTTCCAGATAGCGGACAGTTTCGTGGAATACACTGATTTTTTTTCAATGCCTCTTTTTTTTCGGAATCCTTTTGTGTATAATGATAACATCTATCTCTATGAGTAAATGGAGTATACAATATGGAGCAAGAGAACAAACCGTTCGTTCATGATACAATTAACTTAGATGAAATTCGTGCGCTGCTTGCCGATCATGATACACCGCAGCCGAAGCGGGAGCCGGAGATGGAAGCGGAACCGCAGCCGCAGGCGGCGGAGGTTCCGCCGGAGGAAAAGCCTATCCTGGGAAGCAAAGCCGATCAGGAAAAGGAAAAAGAGACCAAAGTGCCGGGAGAGGAGGCCTATGGGCTGATTCACGATGTGGTCTATATCCTCGCGGTGGTGACGGTACTGTTTACCTTTATCGTCCGTCTGGTGGGCGTGGACGGCGAATCCATGCTGCCCACCCTGCACAATATGGACTTCCTGCTGTTGGAGAGCAATTTCCTGTATAGCACGGATGACATTGAGAACGGCGACATTGTGGTGCTGAAGGTGCCGTATTTTGAAAACGAGCCCATCGTCAAGCGAGTTGTGGCGACCGAGGGGCAAACCGTGGATATCGACTTCTCCAAAGGCGAGGTCTATGTGGACGGTGTGCTGCAGGCGGAGGACTACATCAACGC
>CAMEIU010000061.1 GCA_945918815.1 uncultured Clostridia bacterium | reverse complement strand
ATGTTGACCTGGGCGTCGACCTCGGCCTCGGAGGCGGGGCCGCCGAAGTAGACCTCTACGCCGTAGTCAGCGGCAGCAGCGTCGGCGCCGGCCTTAACAGCCTGCCAGAACTGGTGCTGGAAGCCCTTGGCCATGACGGGGATGTAGATGGTCTCGTCAGCAGCGGGAGTCTCAGCAGCGGGCTCCTCGGCGGCGGGCTCTTCAGCAGTGGGAGTTTCCGCGGCGGGAGTCTCGGCGGTGGGGGTTTCGGTCTTGGTTTCGGTGCTGCTGGCGCAGGCAACCAGGCCCATGACCATGACCAATGCCAGAAGCAGGGCGATCAGTTTTTTCATTTTTGTTCCTCCATTTGTTTATTTATAAACGGGCAGAGCCGCGCTTATACAAAATTGAAATTGATAAATCAGGACTTCTTGACGCGGTTGGCAGCCTTGGTTCTCTGGATATCCAGGAGCACGGCGCCGATGACAACCAGGCCGGTGAAGAAGGTCTGCCAGGGAGCCTGCAGTCCCACGGCGGACAGGCCGTTTTTCAGGACGGACATGATGAACACGCCGATCAGGGTGCCGACCATGGTGCCGGAGCCGCCGGCCATGGAGGTGCCGCCGATGACGACGCCGGTGATGCCGTTCATTTCCTGGCCGTTGCCGGTGCCCGGGGTGATGGTGGTGTAGGCGGCGGCGTACATCAGGCCAGCCATGCCGACGAAGAAACCGCTGAGGGTGTAGACGGCGACCTTCCAGGCGTCCACGTTGATACCGGAGAGGCGGGCGGCCTCTTCGTTGGAGCCGATGGCGAAGGTATAGCGGCCGAACTTGGTCTTATGCAGGATCATGGATGCGATGATGAAGAAGGCAACCAGCCACAGGGCGCCCACAGGGAACGCCTTGATGCCGAACAGGTCGCAGCGGATGAAGACCTTCTTGAACCAGCCGCCGACGGGCTCGGTGGCGGTGGGCCAGGTCTGAGACTGGACCTTGGTGATGATGGAGCCAATGCCCTGAGACATCATCATGGTGCCCAGCGTGGAGATGAAGGGGGGCAGCTTCAGGCGGGCCACCAGGTTGCCGTTGAGGAAACCGAAGGCGGTGCCGACCAGCAAGGTGACGAAGATGGAGATGATCAGCGGGAAGTGCAGCTGCTTGAAGGTATACGCACCAAGCAGGGCCGCACACATCATAACGGTACCGAGGGACAGGTCGATGCCGCCGGTGATGATGATGAAGGTGACGCCAAAGGCCATAAAGCCGATGTAATAGCTGGACTCCAGAATGTTCTTGACCATATCCACGGAGAAGAATTTCTTACCGCCGATGATGGAGAAAGCGACATACAGGATGACCAATGCCAGCGGCGCCAGCAGCTTCTGCATGTCAAGCTTTTTGTTACCGAGTTTTTCCATGATTCTTACCCCACTTCCCTCTTGGTTGCAAATGTCATGATGTTTTCCTGCGTTGCTTCCGCGATGTCCAGCTCGCCAGTGACGCGGCCTTCGCACATAACCATGATCCGGTCGGACATACGGAGCAGCTCCGGCAGTTCGGAAGAGATCATGATAATGGACTTGCCTTCGGCAGCCAGCTGGTTCATCAGTTTATAGATCTCACTCTTGGCGCCGACATCGATGCCGCGGGTGGGCTCGTCAAAGATCAGGATGTCGCAGTCCCGGAGCAGCCATTTGGAGATAACCACCTTCTGCTGGTTGCCGCCGGAGAGGCTGCGGACCAAGGTCTTGACGGAAGGGGTCTTGGTGCGGATCTTGTCCACATACTCCTGGGCTCTGGCCTCGATCTTCTTATCCGACACAAAGATGGGGCCGGACAGGCTGTCGAGAGCAGCCATGGCGGTGTTGTCGGCCACGGACAGGCCCAGGCACAGGCCGAAGCGCTTGCGGTCCTCGGAGAGATAACCGATACCGGCGGCGACGGCGTCCTTGGGAGAATGGATTTTGACTTCCTTGCCGTTGACCTTGATGGTGCCGGCGTCGCGCTTGTCGGCACCGCAGACCAGACGCATGGTCTCGGTCCGGCCCGCGCCCATCAAACCCGCGAAGCCCAGAATTTCGCCCTTCTTCAGCTTGAAGGAGACGTTCTTCACATCGTCGGAGACCAGGCCCTCGCACTCGAGGATCACCGGGGCGTCAGGCGCCACGTTGGATTGGCTCTTGGGCTCCTCGTAAATAGTACGGCCGACCATCATCTTGACGATCTCCTCCATGGGGGTGGAGGCAGTGTCCACCGTATCCACATACTGGCCGTCGCGCATAACGGTGATGCGGTCGGTGATCTCCTTCAGCTCGTCCATACGGTGGGAGATGTAGATGATGCCGACGCCGGTGGCCTTCAGGCGGCGGATGAAGACGAACAGGTCTTCGATCTCGCTTTCGGTCAGGGCGGCGGAGGGCTCGTCCATGATCAGGACCTTCGTATTATTGAAAGAAAGGGACTTGGCGATCTCCACCATCTGCTGCTTGGCGACGGTCAGCCGCTTGACAACGGTGGTGGGCGAAATGTGCAGATGCAGAGAATCCAGAAGCTCCTGCGCCATCTGATTCTGCTTGGCCTTATCCAGGAACAGGCCCTTGCTGGGCTCCCGGCCAATGAAGATGTTCTCTGCGACGGTCAGGTCCTGCATCAGGTTCAGCTCCTGGTGCACGATGCTGATACCCCTGTCCTGGGCATCCTTGGGACTGTTGATTTCGATCTGCTCACCGAAATACTCGATGACGCCATCGTCCTTGGTGTAGACGCCGGTCAGAATTTTCATCAGCGTGGATTTGCCCGCGCCGTTTTCGCCGATCAGAGCCAGAACTTCGCCCGACCGGACTTCCAGCTGCGCGTTATCCAATGCGTGAACGCCAGGGAAATACTTCTGGATGCCGTGCATTCTCAGAATTGTCTCGCCCACTCCAACATCACCCTCCTACATAATCAATTCCATGCTGTTGGTTCCAAAAAGAAGCTGCCGCCGGATACCGCTTTCAAAAACCGCATTTTTTAGTGGTATTACACAGTCAGGGCCTGTTTCCTTTGGACAGGTTCCACAGAAATCCTGCAAAAGTCGCGTTTCTTCGCGAAACGTTTTGCCGTCTTTCTGCCAAAAATCAGGCCCAATTAGCATCATCTTTTTCTATACTATACTCAATCTTGCTGCAAAAATCAAGATATTTTTTTGGAAAATTTGTATTGACAGCACAACCTGAAAAGAATATTATAATGATTGAAAGTCTTTTTATCAGCTTATTCGCGAATCGTTTCGTTTTCCTGGAACAGGAGATGACATGGCAACAATCAAAGATGTGGCCAAGATGGCCGGCGTTTCCATTTCAACCGTATCTAAATATTTGAACGGGGGCAACGTCCGCACGGAGAACGTGGAAGCCATCCGAAAAGCCGTGTCTGCGTTGGACTATCGCGCCAATCCCTATGCCCGCGGCCTCAAGGCCCAGCGAAGCGGCTCCATCGGCATTCTGCTGCCCACCATGGCCGCGCCTTTCTTCGGAACCCTGGTCATGTCCCTGGACAAGGTGCTGCGGAACAACGGCTATCACAGCGTTATCTCCTGCTACGGCGCCAACCACGGCCTGGAACGGGACTACATGAACTTTCTCCTGGGAACGGGCATCGACGGGCTGGTCTATGTGCCGGAGGACCTGTCCCCGGATGAGTTCTATGAACTGACCGGACGGCGGCCCATTCCCGTGGTCCAGGTGGACCGGGCCATTCAGGGCGTGCAGACCGACACTGTGCTGACGGACAACACGGAGACGGTCTACAACGGCGTCTCCTATCTGATCCGCGGCGGCCACCGGCGCATCGCCATCATCACCGGGCCGAAAGCGGCTGGTGGGATACCTGCGTGCCCTGTCGGATCACGACATTCCCTATGACGACGCCCTGGTGCTCAGCGGGGAGCTGGAGTTTGCCACCGGCTACCGTTGCTTCCTGGAGCTGATGGCCTCCTCTACGCCGCCCACCGCCATTTTCAGCACCAATTATGACATCACCCTGGGTCTCATCACCGCCGCCCAGGAACGGGGAATCCACCTGCCGGAGCAGATCAGCGTGTTCGGCTATGACTGCGTGGAGGTTTGCAGCATGATGACGCCGCCCCTGCCGGTGGTCCAGCAGCCGGAGCGGGAGATCGGCCAGACCGCCGCAAACTATCTCATGGACCGGCTGGGCGGTTACGACGGTCCGCCGCGTCAGTCCCGGCTGAAAAGCAAGCTGATTCTCTGAGCGAAAACGCCGTGCAAAAGGTCTGCGGCACGGCATATATGCGCCCCCCACACCGGTATCCAAACGCATTCCGCGTTTTGTATATGAAGTACATCCACCATATTTTTAAGAAAACAGGAGGAAGATAATATGGCAACAAACAGATATGTCGGCGACTATCCTGTGATCGGCATTCGCCCCATCATTGATGGCCGCCGCGGCCCCATGCAGCTGCGTGAGAGCCTGGAGGATCAGGTCATGGCTATGGCCCAGGCCGCCAAGAAGCTGTACGAAGAGAACCTGCGCTACTCCAACGGCGAGCCTGTGAAGGTTATCATCGCCGACAAGTCCATCGGCCGCGTGCCCGAGGCCGCCGCCTGCGCCGACAAGTTCCGCAAGGAAGGCGTGGACATCACCCTGTCCGTCACCCCCTGCTGGTGCTACGGCTCCGAGACCATGGATCTCGATCCCATGACCATCAAGGGCGTCTGGGGCTTCAACGGCACCGAGCGTCCCGGCGCGGTGTATCTGGCATCCGTGCTGGCCACCCACGCCCAGAAGGGCCTGCCCGCCTTCGGTATTTACGGCCATGAGGTCCAGGACCGCGATCAGGTCGCGGACATCCCCGAGGACGTGAAAGAAAAGCTGCTGCGCTTCGGCCGCGCCGCTGTGGCCGTGGCCACCATGCGCGGCAAGAGCTACCTGCAGATCGGCTCCATCTGCATGGGCATCGGCGGCTCCATTCTGGACTCCGACTTTATGGAGAGCTATCTGGGCCTGCGGGTCGAATCCGTGGACGAGGTGGAAATCCTGCGCCGCATGGAAGAGGGCATCTACTGCCAGGAAGACTACGAAAAGGCCCTGGCCTGGACCAAGGCGCACTGCAAGGAAGGCCGGGATGACAATCCCGAGTCCGTGCAGTTCCTGGGCGAGGAGCGCCGCATCAAATTCACCCCTGAGGAAAAGGAAAAGCAGTGGGAGTTCACCGTCAAGATGTACTGCATCATCAAGGACCTGATGTGCGGCAATCCCAGGCTGCCCGACGCCTTTGAAGAAGAGAAGGTCGGCCACAACGCCATCGCCGGCGGCTTCCAGGGTCAGAGACAGGCGCCCGCGAGCCCTTCACCCTGGCCACCGAGAACGACATTCTCAACGGCCTGGGCATGCTGTTCATGCGTCTGCTGACCAACCGCGCCCAGATCTTCGCCGACGTACGTACCTACTGGTCCGGCGAGGCCACCGAGCGCGTCACCGGCTACAAGCTGGAAGGCCATGCTGCCGAGTCCAACGGCATCATCCATCTTCTGAATTCCGGTGCGGCCTGCCTGGATGCCTGCGGCGAATGCACCGATGAGAACGGCAACGCCATCATGAAGAAGTGGTGGGAGGTCACCGATGAGGACATCAAGAAGATGACCGACGCCACCGTCTGGTGCGAGGCCGGCTTCGACAACTTCCGCGGCGGCGGCTTCTCCAGCCACTACACCACCCGTGCGGAAATGCCCGCTACCATGATCCGTCTGAACCTGGTCAAGGGCCTGGGCCCCGTCCTGCAGATCGCAGAAGGCTGGACCGTGAAGCTGCCTGACGAGGTTTCCGACAAGCTCATGGAGCGCACCAACCCCACCTGGCCCTGCACCTGGTTCGCGCCTCGCTGCGACGGCAAGGAAGGCAGCGCCTTCAGAACTGCCTACGAGGTCATGCAGAACTGGGGCGCCAACCACGGCGCGATCTCCTATGGCCACATCGGCGCCGACCTGATCACCATGTGCTCCATGCTCCGTATCCCCGTGTGCATGCACAACGTCCCCGATCAGGACATCTTCCGTCCCGCCGCCTGGAACGCCTTCGGCATGGACAAGGAAGGCCAGGACTACCGCGCCTGCGCCACCTACGGCCCCATGTATAAGAGCTACAAATAAGATTTTCTGAAACAAGATCATGCCAAGGTTCCATCCGGGCCTTGGCATGATTTCAATGGACAATTGACAATGGACAATGGACAATGATTGTTTCGCTTCGCGACGGATTTTAATTTATTCCAATCATTTTCCGAAGGAAAATACCTCCATTGTCAATTATCAATTATCAATTGTCAATTGACAAGAAAGGAACAGATTCTATGCTGAAAAACATTCCCCCCATTCTCTCCCCTGAGCTTCTGAAGGTCCTCTCTGAAATGGGCCATGGCGACCGCATCTGCATCGGCGACGGCAATTTCCCTGGCGCGTCCATGGCCAAGGCCAAGAACGCCGTGTTTGTCCGGGCCGACGGCCACGGCGTGCCAGAGCTGCTGGACGCCATTCTGACGGTGATCCCTCTGGACGCCTATGTGGAGACCCCCGCCATGCTCATGGAAAAGATGGACTGCGACAAGAATCTGGAGATTCCCGTGTGGGACGAGTATAAGAAGATCATCGCCAAGCACGACGACCGGGGCGCGGCTGCCGTGGGCAACTATGAGCGGTTTGAGTTCTACGAACAGGCCAAGGACTGCTACTGCATCCTCCAGTCCGGCGAAACTGCCATCTACGCCAACATCATTCTCCAGAAGGGCGTTATCAAGTAAATGAACAGCTTCATCCGCATCATCGAGACGGCGCTTCCGGTGCTGCTGGCGCTGGCCATCGGTATGCTCTGCCGGAAGAAGCAGTTTTTATGCCGGGACGGCGTGGACACGCTGAAAAAAGTGGTGGTAAACATCACCCTGCCGGCCGTGCTGGTCAATGCCTTTGCTACAGCCCAGTACAGCGGCGCGGCCTTGGTCATTCCCGTGATCATGTTCCTGCTCTGCTGCGCCGGACTGTTCCTCGGCAAGCTGCTGGCAAAGCTGCTGCGGCTGCCGGGCCGCCTGTCCCCTTTCCTGGCCTCGGGCTTTGAAGCCGGAATGTTGGGATACGCGCTGTTCTCCCTGCTGTATCCCAGTGACAGCACGGCCCAGTTCGCCATTCTGGATCTGGGCCAGGTGTTATTCGTCTTCACCCTTTACAAAGGGCTGCTGTCCGGCCGGCAAGGCCGCAAGGCCCTGGTAAAAGAAGCCGTGACTTCCCCAGTGCTATGGGCCATTTTCGCAGGCGTGCTGTTGGGCGCCACGGGGCTTTATGCCGCCATGGGAAGGATCGGAATCAGCGGGATTTTGGATTCCGTCACCGGCTTTGTGTCCGCGCCCACCGGCATGATCATTCTCCTGACCGTGGGCTACGATCTGGTGCCGGAGGAAATTCCCTGGAAGGAGACCTTCCGATTCATTCTGCTCAGGCTGATTGTGATGGCGGTCCTTCTGTTGGTCCTGCTGGGCCTGAACCGCACCGTTCTCCACGGCGCGGTCCACAAAGGCGCGGCGATCCTCATGTTCCTGCTGCCGCCGCCCTATGTGCTGCCTGTATTCGCCGACGAGCCGTCTCAGCGGGTGCAGATTTCCGCGGCCCTATCGGCTTTGACCCTGGTCTCTCTGGTCCTGTTTGCATTCCTGTCCGTGGGACTCGCGCTGTAAGTCCTTGACATTTGCACCGGAAACAGGTATAATTCATGCACGCAGTCGGCATTCGCCTGGCTGCGTGCATTGTTTTTGCGCACAGGAATGCGGATAATTGGGACTTACGACGCACCCTCGTGCCCCATGCGGGCGGCTAATAGCCGCCCCTACAGGGGGCTGTCAGGCCGCAGGCCTGACTGGGGGTTGTTGCAAGTTTGCAATTGTATCGTAAGATCGGTAAAATTGCTTGTCGGTACAACCCCCAGGCCGCCCTTTGGGCGTCCAGCCCCCTAAAGAGGGGGCACAAGGGCCTGTGCGACATATCCCACTTTCTCTGCCTGATCTATCTCTATCTTCACGGAGGCAAGCCATGTCCAGAACTTACGACGACACCATGTTCCGGGAAACCTTTGAGCATCAATACATCTGGCTGAACGGCTTTTTGCGCAATGTGGGACGCTATGGCCGCCGAACGGCCATCATCGATCCCTCTGCGGACCGACGGTGGACCTATGAGGCCCTGAATCAGGAGGCCAACCGGCTGGCTCACGCTCTGCGGGGCTGCGGCGTCGGAAAAGATGACGTGGTCATGACGGCCCTGCAAAACTGCCCGGCCTTCGCCTTTTCCTATATCGGTCCCAGGAAAATCGGGGCCATTCTCAATCCCGCCAATTTCAACCTGTCCCCCGGCGAGCTGGCCCTGCTCATGGACCACAACCGGCCCAAGGTGTTCCTCTACTCTGCCGAGATCACGGAGGTCGCGGTCCAGGCGCTGTCTCTGGCCCAGTGCCGTCCCATGGCAGTGCAGTGCGACAATTTCAAAGGCGTTCCCCTGCCCCAGGGCCACTGGTCCTATGAGGCGTTTGTCCAGGACCAGCCGGAGACGAACCCGGAGATGGGCTTTCTGCCCCACATCTACGACGAGGTTCTGCGGCTCAACACCTCCGGCACCACGGCCCTGCCCAAAAACGTTCCCCTCAACGATATCAACGAGGTCCTCTCCGCCCATGACATCATCATGCAGTATCCGCTCAGCTGTCAGGACGTGCTGCTGAACATGACCCCCTGGTTCCACCGGGGCGGCTGCCATGTGGGCGGGCCCTGCCCCAGCTTTTATGTGGGAGCCTGCGTGGTCACCATGCGGACCTTCCAGCCCAGGCAGAGCCTCCAGTGGGTGGAGCAGTACGGCGTCACCTTCCTCATGGGCGCGCCGTCCACCCTGGAAATGCTGGCCCGGACCCAGGAGCGGGAGCACTACGACCTGCACAAGCTCCGGGGCCTGGTGACCATGGGCGCGCCCTTTGAAAAGGCGGCCTGCATCCGCTATCTGGAGGTTCTGACCCCCAACATCTTCAACGGCTACGGCACCACGGAGACATTGTGGAACAACTTCCTGCGGCCCTACGATCTGCCGGACCACGCCGGGTCCGCCGGACGGGCCTGTATCGACGACGAGGTCCGGGTGGTTCGTGTCTACGAGGACCTGAAGGCCGAGCCGGATGAACTGGCACCCCAGGACAACGAGACCGCCGGAGAAGTCATCATCTGGTCCCCGGCCAAATGCGCCTACAGCTACCACGGCGACGAGGCCATGACAAAAGAGAAATTCTACAAGGGCTGGATGTACACCGGGGATCTTGGCACCTGGGACCGGGATCAATTTGTGACCATCGGCGGCCGGAAGGATGACATGATTGTGGTCTCCGGCGAGAATATCTATCCCACCCAGATTGAAGAGGCCCTAGCCCAGTTTGACAAGGTGGCCGATTCCATCGTCACATGTGTGCCGGACAAGGTCCGGGGCCAGGCGGTGGTGGCCTATGTGGTCCCCCGGGATCCCAGCCTGACGGTGAAGGAGCTGAAGGACTTCTGCAGCAGGAGCCCCATGCTGTCCATCTACAAAACGCCCCGCTACTACCGCATTGTGGATTCCCTGCCCCACACCGCCACCGGCAAAAAACAGCACCACGTTCTCCGCAAACAGGCGTTGGAGGATCTGGAACAGGGTCTGCTTTTGAGAAATTAAACGAAACACACCAGGGACGCGGATGATATGCTCCCTCTATGAGAGACAGTGAAAAAGAAAAAACACTGTCAATCATGGAGGGAGCATTGTCATGTCACAAAAGCCAAAACTAAGTCCGGAAGAGAAAGTAAAAATAGTCCGGAGATACCTAAACGGAGAAGGAAGTGCAAGTAGTGCGGCAGCAGAGGTCGGGGTTGATCGGAAAACAATACAGAAGTGGATCATGCAGTATGAGGCGGAGGGGGCGGCAGCCTTTCTGCCGAACAGGCGGAATCATGTATACACCGCGGAAATAAAGCTACAGGCAGTAAAGGATTATCTGTCCGGAAAGGGCAGTCTGACAGAGATCGGCAAAAAGTATGGGTTACGGGATAAAAGGCAGCTCCAGGCTTGGATAAAGGTGTATAATGCTCATGGAGATCTCAACTCCGTAAAGTTTTCTGGAGGAGGAAGCTACATGAAGCAGGGACGGGACACCACGCAGGAAGAACGGGTTCAAATTGTCAAGGACTGTCTGTCCAGTGGGAAGAACTACGGTGAGATGGCCTTGAAGTACAAGGTGAGTTACCAACAGGTGCGCACATGGACGCTGCGGTTTGAGGAGATGGGAGAAGCCGGACTGGAGGACCGGCGCGGCAAGCGGAAGAAAGACCAGATTCCCCGAACCGAACTGGAGAAAGCGCAGATCGAGATCGAGCAGCTCAAGCACAAGCTGTATCTGGCAGAAATGGAGCGTGACCTGCTAAAAAAATTGGACGAAATCGAGAGGAGAGATGCCTTTCGGAAGTAAGACAAGGCCATATCTATGCTGCCATCCGGGAAGCACATGAAAAAAGGGGTATCCCATTGAGCTGGCCTGCGAGCTGCTCCATGTGGCACGCTCGGCTTATCATAAATGGGCTTCCGGAAAACAGAGCCGCAGGGTAGTGGAGAATGAACGCCTTGCGGATAAGATTGAAAAGCTTCATGCAGAAAGTCCGGACAAGGGTTACCGGAGGCTCAATGACGATTTGCGCCATGACCATGGCATTCATGTCAATGACAAGAGGGTGCTCCGCATCTGCGGGCCGAGACCATCCCAAACTTTGTGTAAACCTCCGATGTGGTGTAGAATAGAAGCACCACATTGGAGGTTTTATAATGGCTAGAAAGAATCGTACCCCCGAAGAAAACGCGCGTCGGGAAAAAATCAGAGAACTGCTGCAGATGGCAAACATCGGCAGCATGGAGGACATCCAGAGCCTGTTCAAGGAGACCATTGCCGAGTTCATGG
>CAMEIU010000060.1 GCA_945918815.1 uncultured Clostridia bacterium | reverse complement strand
CGCCGCTGCGGCTCTCCGGCTCCTCCATCTCCTGACGGATTCTCGCGATATTCTGATTGGCGTTCTCCACCCCGGCATGCAGCACGGCGGCAGCGCCCTCCTGCTGGTGCAGGTCGCCCTCCATCTGGGCCAGGGCTTCCCGCTTCTGGTCCAAGTGAAGGCTCTCCTGGTTCAGCTCCAAGGCCAGCTGGTCCGACAGATGGTAGAGGCGGGTCAGATCGGCGTGCTGCTGCTCCAGGATAAAGGCCGCGGAATTATAGTCCTCCTCCGCCTTTTTTGCGGCTGCGGCCAGCTTCTCCAGGTTCTCCAGCCAAACGGCGATCTCCAGGCCCTTCAACTCCTCCCGCAGGGCCAGATACTTCTGGGCCTTCTCCGCCTGGGCCCGCAGAGGCTCCACCTGGAGCTCCAGCTCGGAGATCTTGTCGCCGATGCGCATAAGGTTGTCCTCGGTGTTGGCCAGGCGGCGTTCGGTCTCTTCCTTCCGGTGGCGGTACTTGGAGATGCCTGCGGCTTC
This sequence comes from uncultured Clostridia bacterium, assembly GCA_945918815.1. Taxonomy (GTDB): domain Bacteria; phylum Bacillota; class Clostridia; order Oscillospirales; family Oscillospiraceae; genus Avoscillospira. The sequence continues at coordinate 10,519 of CAMEIU010000060.1, read as the reverse complement.
CTCGAAGACCTCCCGCCGGTCGGTGCTTTTCAAAGCCAGAATTTCGTCGATGCGGCCCTGGCCGATGTTGGAATAGCCCTCCTTGCCAAGGCCCGTATCCATGAACATTTCATTGATGTCCCGGAGCCTGGCGGACTGCTTATTGATATAGTATTCGCTCTCCCCGGAGCGATAATAGCGGCGGGTGACCATGACCTCCGGCGTCTCGATGGGCAGCTCGCCGTCGGAATTGTCCAGAACCAAGGTGGCCTCGGCAAAGCCCTGGGGACCGCGCTTCTGGGTGCCGCCAAAGATCACGTCCTCCATTTTTGCGCCGCGGAGGGCCTTGGAGCTCATCTCGCCCAGGACCCAGCTGATGGCGTCGGAGATATTGGATTTGCCGCTGCCATTGGGGCCCACAATGGCGGTGATGTCGCTGTCAAAGCGCAAAACCGTCTTGTCCGCGAAGGACTTAAAGCCCTGAATTTCCAGCGATTTTAAATACACGCTTACACTTCTCCATTTTTAGAATCAATATATTTTAACAATTCCATGGCGTAATTGCAAGAGAAACGCGAAAAAAACCTCGTGCCCCATGCGGGCGGCTGATAGCCGCCCCTACAAGAGGGCACGAGGTTGCATTCTCTATTTTGCGTATTCCTCGGGGAACAATCTCTGGATGGCCTGGTCGGCGGCGGCTTGTTCGGCGCGCTTTTTGCTGCGGCCTTCGCCTTCGCCCACCACCTGGCCGTTGAGCAGGACCTCCGCCACGAAGCGTTTGTCGTGGTCCGGGCCGGTCTCGCTGACCAGTTCATAGTGAATCAGCTGATCCTTCTCCCGCTGGACCAGCTCCTGGAGCATGGTCTTATAATCAAAGTTGCCGGGGCGGCCTGCGGGCAGGTCGCTGAGAATCAGCCGCTCAATGATGCCCTTGGCCGCCTGGAAGCCGCCGTCCAGATAGGACGCCGCCAGGACCGACTCCATGGCGTCGGACACGATGCTGTCCCGGGTACGGCCGCCGCCGTGGTCCTCGCCGTGGCCTAAGTACAAAAATTCGCCCAAACGAATGGTGGCCGCCGCTTTCGCCAGATTTCGCTCGCAGACCAGGTCCGCCCGGATACGGGTCAGGTCTCCCTCCGGCTTCTCGGGATAGCGGCGGTAGAGGAAATCTGCCACCACAAAGCCCAAAATGCTGTCGCCCAGGAATTCCAGCCGCTCGTTGCTGGTGCGGCCATCCCGTCGCTCGTTGGCATAGGAGCTGTGGGTCAGGGCGTTTTCCAAGAGGCTCTGATTTTGAAAGGTATAGCCCAGGCCCCGTTCCAATTCCGTGTACATGGTTTATTCCACTTCTTTCTTGTCGCGCTTTGCCAGCTTCTGCACATCGCTCTGGAGCGCCTCCGTCATATTGGCGGACACGGCCTCCATAGCCTTCCGCACGGCGCTGCGGATGGCCCGGGCGTCAGAGGACCCGTGGGCCTTGACCACGGGCTTGGAGATGCCCAGGAGCATGGTGCCGCCCACCTCCCGGTAGTCCAGCTTCCGCTTGAAGGCCCCAAGGCCGTCCTTGCAGATCAGAGCCGCCACCTTGGTCAGGAGGTTCTTTTTAAACATACCTTTGAGCATGTGGTTCATGAAGGTGGCGGTGCCCTCGATGGTTTTCAGCAGCACGTTGCCGGAGAAGCCGTCGGCCACCACCACGTCCACTGCGCCCAGGGGCACGTCCCGGGCCTCCACATTGCCCGCAAACTGAATCAGGCCCTCGGCGTCGGCCTGCTGGAGCAGGACATAGGCGTCCTTTTGCAGCTGGGTACCCTTGGAATCCTCGGTCCCGATGTTCAGGAGGCCCACCTTGGGATTCTCTTTTTTCTGGGCCTTCCGGGCATAAACGGAACCCAGGAGGGCGAATTGCAGCAGGAATTCCGGCGTACATTCGGCGTTGGCCCCGCAGTCGATAAGGAGTGCGCTGCCGGTCTCCGTGGGAATCTCCGGGCACATGGCCGCCCGGCGGATTCCTTTGACCCGCTTGACGATCAAGGTCGCCGCGCTCAAGAGGGCGCCGGTGCTGCCCGCGGAGATGAACGCGTCGCCCGCGCCCTCGGCCAGCATCCGAAGGCCCACCACCATGGAGGATTCCTTCCGGGTGCGAACCACGCTGGCCGGATCGTCGTGCATATCCACCACGTCGTCGGCGTTGGCGATCTCAATGCCCTTTGGCAGAGTGTCCATGCCCAGGTTGCCCAGGCTTTTCAGAATCGTCTCGCCGCGCCCTACCAGAACAATCTGTACGCCAAACTCCTTGGCCGCATCGATGGCTCCCTGGACAATGGCGTCCGGCGCATGATCGCCGCCCATGGCGTCAATGAGGATTCGCATGGTCAACATCCTTTCTTGTGAATTGACAATGAAGGTATTTTCCTTCGGAAAATGATTGAAATTTTGAGCGCAGCCTCGTGCCCCATGTGGGCAGCTCATAGCCGCCCCTACAGAAGGGCACGAAGGCGCCGTCTAAATTGTCAATTGCTTTCTGATTTCTTCCACCGCTTCCAGAGCACGGTTGGCGATGGCCAGGTTCTTATTGGCTTTGCCCTTGATCCGGTAGCCCAGAGGCGTCAGAATGCCAAAGTTCACGTTCATGGGCTGGAAGTTCACTGCGCCGGGGTTGGAGATGTAGCAGGACAGGGCCCCGATGGCCGTCTCCTGGGGGAATTCCGGCGGCTCCTGGCCCCGGACCTTGTAGGCCATGGCCACGGCGGCCAGGTAGCCGGAGGCGGTGGATTCCACATAGCCCTCCACGCCGGTCATCTGGCCCGCGAAGGCCACCAGCGGATTCCGCCGGTCGGCGTAGAACCGGTCCAGCAGCTTGGGGGAATTCAAAAAGGTATTGCGGTGCATGACGCCGTAGCGCACAAACTCCGCGTCATGGAGGGCGGGAATCATGGAGAACACCCGCTTCTGCTCCGGGAATTTCAAATGGGTCTGGAAGCCCACAATGTTATAGATGCTGCCCGCGGCATTGTCCCGGCGGAGCTGCACCACAGCGTAGGGCTCCTTGCCGGTCTTGGGGTCCTTGAGCCCCACAGGCTTCAACGGCCCGTAGCGCAGGGTATCCACACCCCGGCGGGCCATGACCTCCACGGGCATGCAGCCCTCGAAGACCATCTTGTCCTCAAAGCCGTGGACCTCCGCCTCCTGGGCCGACGCCAGCTCCCGGACAAAGGCGTTGTACTGGTCCTGATCCATGGAGCAGTTTACATAATCCGCACTTCCCCGGTCGTAACGGGAGGCGAACCAGGCGTGGTCCATATCGATGCTCTCCGCCGTCACCAGAGGGGCTGCCGCGTCGAAGAAATTGAGATAGTCCGCGCCGCCGAAATAGTCATGGATGGCCGCACTCATGGCGTCGGAGGTCAAAGGGCCGGTGGCGACGATCACGGGACCCTCGGGCACCTGGGTCACTTCTTCCTCCACCACGGTGATCAGGGGATGATTCCGTATCTGTTCCGTAACCATGGCGGAGAACCCGTACCGGTCCACGGCCAAGGCGCCGCCAGCCTCCACTCTGGTGGCGTCAGCGCACCGGAGAATCAGGCTGTCCAGGCGGCGCAGCTCCTCCTTCAAAAGGCCCACGGCGTTTTCCAGCCGGTCGCCCCGCAGGGAGTTGGAGCAGACCAGCTCGGCAAAGTCCGCCGAATGGTGGGCCGGGGTCATTTTTTTGGGTTTCATTTCATAGAGCGTGACTGGCACGCCCCGCCGGGCCAGCTGCCAGGCCGCCTCGCAGCCCGCCAGCCCCGCGCCGACGACTTTCACTGGGGTCATATGTTTTCACCTGCTCAGCAGCCAAATGAGATGGCGCGATTCAATGGATCATTGTAATTTGAAAATTCAAACGCACGAATATACAGCGCCGTAGGGGCGACCCTTGCGGTCGCCCGGCGTGCGCTGGTTATTCAGTCTTTTCTTTTTTCTTCGCCGTTGTTTTCTTGGCGGCCGGTTTCTTGGCCGCGGGCTTTTTCTTTTCTGCCGGGGCTTCTGCCGCTTCGGCTTCGGCGTCGGCGGCTTCCACGGTGACTGCCGGTTTTTTGCGGTAGCCGCGTTTGTCCTCCGGCAGGAAGTTGGGGCAATTTTCGTTGATGCAGAAGGGCTTCATGGCGCCGCGGCCCGACTTTTTGAACATGGTCTGTCCGCAGCTGGGGCAGTCGAACTCCGTGGGCACGTCCCAGGACATGAAGCCGCACTCCGCGCCCTTTTCGCAGCTATAGTAGACAAAGCCCCGCTTGGACTTGCGCTTGAGCATGCCCGCGCCGCACTTTGGGCAGCGGCCCGGCATATGCTCCACGATGGGTTTGGTGTTTTTGCACTCCGGGAAGCCCGGGCAGGCCAGGAATCGGCCGAAACGGCCGTTCTTGATGACCATTCGGCGGCCGCAGACCTCGCAGATCTCGTCGGACTCCTCATCGGGCACCTTCAGGCGGGTATCCTTCAAGGCCTCCTCTGCCTCTTCCATGTCCTTGTGGAAGCCCTCATAGAAATCGGCCAGGACCTGCTTCCAGGGCACCTTGCCCTCCTCCACCTGGTCCAGCTGCTGCTCCATATGGGCGGTGAATTCCACATTGATGATGTCCTGGAACCGGTCCATCATGAGGCCTGTGACCACCTCGCCCAAGGGGGTGGGCCAGAGGCGTTTTTCCTTCTTTTCCACATAGCCCCGGTCCTGAATGGTGGAGATGATGCTGGCATAGGTGGAAGGCCGTCCCACGCCCTTTTCCTCCATGGCCCGGACCAGGGTGGCCTCGGTATAGCGGCCAGGCGGCGTGGTGAAGTGCTGCTCCGGCTTGGTGGCGCTGCGTTGGAGGGGCTCCCCTTCCGCCAGGTCCGGCAGGGGCGACTGCAGTTCCTCCTGCTCGTCGTCCTTCCCTTCCTCATAGATGGCGGTGAAGCCCGCAAATTTCAGGCTCTGATGGTTGGCGCGGAACACATTGTCGCCGCACTCCGCCTCGATGGTCACGGCGTCATAGAGGGCGCAGGCCATCTGGGAAGCGATGAACCGGTCCCAGATCAGCTTATAGAGCCGGTACTGATCTTTATTGAGGTCCGCCCTGACCCGCTCCGGGTCCAGGTTGACATTGCTGGGACGGATGGCCTCGTGGGCGTCCTGGGCCGCACTTTTTGTTTTGTAGCGGTGGGGCTGGCCGTAGTAATAGCGGCTGCCATAGCGGCTGTTGATCAGCGCTCCCGCGGCGGCCAGGGCCTCCTCGGAGATGCGCTGGGAATCCGTACGCATGTAGGTGATGAGACCCACAGTCCCCTCGCCGGTAATATCCACGCCCTCATAGAGCTGCTGGGCCACGGCCATGGTCCGCTTGGGGGTCATGCCCAGCTTCCGGGAGGCCTCCTGCTGGAGGGTAGAGGTGATAAAGGGCGGGGCAGGATTTTTCTTCTTTTCGGTGCGCTTGACGCTCTTGACCCGGAAGGGCTTCCCCTCCAAAGCGGCCAGCACCGCCTGGACCTCCGCTTCACTGCTCAGGTCCCGCTTTTTCGGATCGCCGTAGAACCGGGCGGTGAAGCTGCCGGGCTTGCCCACCCGGTCCAGGGTCACGTCGATGGTCCAATACTCCTGGGGCTGGAAGGCGCGGATCTCATTCTCCCGGTCCACCACCAGACGGGTGGCCACAGACTGGACGCGGCCCGCGGACAGGCCCCGGCGGACCTTCTTCCACAGGAGGGGCGACAGCTGATAGCCCACGATCCGGTCGAGAATCCGGCGGGCCTGCTGGGCGTCCACCAGGTCCAGGTCGATAGCCCGCGGCTCCTGAATGGCCTTGGTGACCACACCCTTGGTGATCTCATTGAAGGTGACCCGGTGGACCTGGTCGTCGGGAATGCCCAGAAGGGCCTGCAAATGCCAGGAGATGGCCTCTCCTTCCCGGTCCGGGTCGGTTGCCAGAAATATCTGATCGCTGCTCTTCGCGCTTTTTTTCAAATCATTGATGATGTCTTCTTTTCCCTTGACGGGCTGATACACCGGGGTAAAGTCGTGTTCGATGTCCACGCCCATGGTACTCTTCGGCAGGTCCCGCAGGTGGCCCATGCAGGCCTTCACCTGATAGTCGCTGCCCAGGTATTTGCCGATCGTCTTCGCCTTGGACGGCGACTCGACAATGACAAGGTTGGTCTTTGCCTTCGGCATTTTGCTGCTCCTTCGAACTTTTAGTTTTCTGCCGCCGCCAGAGAGAACCACTTGGCGGCCTGCCGCCGGACGATCCCCTTGACCTCCAGCAGCGTCATGGACGCCAGCACACGGCCGGGAGCCATCTGCGAGCGTTCCACAAGGGTGTCAATATGCATCGGTCCCTCCCGCAGGAGAGAAACCAGGACCTGTTCGTCCTGGGAAAGGGTTTCTTCGCAATCTTTTAAGTCAATATAAGCCTTCGGCTCCGAACTGTCAACGTCTTTTTTCTTCGGAGCCGGCGGCTCCGGCGTCTGAGACAGGCCGCTGAGGGCCTCGGGACGCAGATCGCCGCAGTCCCTCCGAACCAGTGTATCCGGGTACAGGGGCGCATATTCCTGCAGCACGTCCCAGGCGTCCCGGGCCATGATGGCCCCGTCCTTGAGCAGCTTCAGGTTGCCGCTGCAGCTGGGCACGTCCACATTGGCGGGCACGGCGAACACGTCCCGCCCCTGATCCAGGGCGCGGGCAGCGGTGATCATTGCGCCGCTCCTCTCCGGCGCTTCCACCACCAGAACGCCCAGGCTCAGGCCGCTGATGATCCGGTTGCGCACGGGAAAATGCTCCGGTTTCGGTATGGTCCCCGGCGGGTATTCGCTGAGAAGGCACCCGTGGCTGACGATATCCTGATAGAGGCTGCGGTTTTCCGCCGGATAGACCACGTCCACGCCGCAGCCGAGAACGCCGATGACCGGCGCGCCGCCGGTCAAAGCGCCCAGCATGGCGCTGGCATCGATTCCCTTGGCAAGGCCTGAGACCACCATGCAGCCGCAGCGGGACAGGACATAGCCCATGCGCCGGGCATGGAGCATGCCGTAGGGCGAGGCCCGGCGGGTCCCCACCACGGCGACGGCGGGACCGTTCAGATCCGGCAGGGTACCCAGGCAGAACAGAGCCACCGGCGGATCTTCCAGGCTCCGAAGCCGCTCGGGGTAGGCGGCGTCCTGTATGGTCAGAATGGAAATGCCCTTTTCATAGCAGACCCGCAGAATCCGCTCCGGCTCCTTCAGATCCTTGTCCAGAAGGGGCGCGGGGTCCCGCAGGCCCTCGATGGCAGCGTAGGACTGAGGATCCGCGTAATAGGCGGCCTCCGGCGAGGGAAAATGCCGGGCCACCAGGGCCGCACCCCGCCTGCCGAGTCCCCGGCGGGTCAGAAGCCACAGCCAGTATTGCAGCATCGGGACAGCCCCCTTTCGGAATGAATCATAACGGACATTTCTCTTTCCCATTCGCCCCGGAAGTGCATGAACCAGCCCTGCGCGGTAATTAGGAGTCTGACGGGCGGCATATATGCCGCCCCTACAGAAGGGATACGATCATGCTCTGTAAGGGGACGCATATATGCGTCCCGGAAGCCAGCACCGGCGGGCGGCCATGCGGGGCCGCCCCTGCGGAGCGTGTTCAGGCAGGCAAAAAATCAATCGTCGCGGAGCGACACATTCATTGTCAATTGTCTCTGCCACATACAGATGGCGGCGGCGATGGCGGCATTGAGGGATTCGCAGCGGGGATTCATGGGAATGATCAGTTCCCGGTCCGCCGCCCGGAGGAAAAATTCGCCTACGCCTCTGCCCTCGCTGCCGATGACCAGGGCGGCCCGGGACAGGTCCGCCTTCCGAAGATCTATGGCCCGGTCCGACAGGGCCGTTACATACAGGGGAATACCCTTTTCCCGGCACTGGGCCGCCACGGCCTCCTGAGTGGCCTGCTGGGGCGGCGTACGGAACACCGCGCCCATGGAGGCGCGGACGGTTTTCGGATTATAGACGTCGGCGCAGCCCGGTGTCAGGACCACCGGCGTGTCCAGGGCGTCGGCGGTGCGTAAAATGGTCCCCACGTTGCCCGGGTCCTGGATGCCGTCGAGAATCAGGCAGCCGGGCGACAACGCCAGAGGCCGCGGCTCCGGCAGCTTGCAGACGAACAAAGCCCCCTGGGGGGTCTCCATGGGAGAGACCTGGGCCATGACGTCATCGGGAATCTCCACAACCCGCACATGGTCCGGCAAGGGGCACAGGTCCGCATCCGCCGTGACCAGAACCGTCTCCAATTGTTCCGGCTGCCAGCGGGCAGCCTCCGCCAGGAGCTTGACGCCGTCGGCGGCGAAGGCCCCGTTCTCTTCCCGGTAACGCCGGGAGGTCAGAAGGCGGCGGGCATGCTGCAGCAGCGGATTTTTGCGGCTGGTGATGGTCTCCCGCTTCATAGCTTCTGCACGCGATTCAGGTCGTCGTTGCCGCCCAGGATCACCAGGACGTCCCCCTCCGTCAGGGGTTCGTCGGGACCGGGCGAGACCTTGATGGCGTCCTCACCGCTGCGGAGGGCGATGACGTTGACGCCGTATTTGGCGCGGACATTCAGCTCCCGCAGAGTCTTGCCCACCCAGGCGGAGGGTGTCTTGACCTCGGCGATGCCGCACTGGCTGGATAGCTCGATATAGTCGAGGACGCTGGAGGAGGCCAGATTCTGGGCCAGCTTCACGGCCATTTCCCGCTCGGGAATGATGACCCGGTCCGCGCCGACCTTTTCCAGGGCCCGCTTCTGAATCTCATCCGGGGCCTTGCAGATAACCTGCGGCACTCCCAGCTCCTTGAGATTCAAGGTAATCAAAATGCTGGCGGCCAGGTCGCCGCCGATGGCGACGATGGCGCAGTCAAAATTCCGCACGCCCAGAGACTTCAGGACCGCCTCGTCCCGCGCATCGCCCACCACGGCGTAGGTCACATGATTGGACAGCTTATGGACCTGCTCGGCGTTGCTGTCGATGATCAACACCTCGTTGCCCAGCTCCTGAAGCTTCAGGGCCACCGCCATGCCGAACCGGCCCAGGCCCACGACCACATAGCTTTTCATTCTTGTTCCTCCTTATCCGATCAGGACTTTGGCTTCCGCATAGCTGTAGCGTTCCTCCGCCTGATTAGACAGCAGGAACCCAAGAGAAATGGTCAGAATCCCCACGCGGCCGAAGAACATCAGCACGATCAAAATCAGCTTGGAGACCACGTTGAGACTGGCTGTAATACCCGTGGACAGGCCCACGGTGGCGATGGCGGAAACGGTCTCATAGAGACAGTCGCCAAAGGGCAGGCCGTTGGTCACGGACAGAATGATGCCGCTGCCGAAGGCCAGCAGGAACACCACGGTCACCACGGCCACGGCGTTGCTGACCTGCTGGGCATGGATGGTCCGATGGAACACCGTGACCCGGGAACGGCCCCGGGCCGCCGCAATTACGGAGAGCAACAGTACGCCCACGGTGACGGTCTTGACGCCGCCTGCCGTAGAGCCGCTGGAGCCGCCGATGAACATCAGGAAATCCGTGACCGCCTTGGATGCGCCGGTCAGGGCGCCCTGGGGGATGGTGCAGAAGCCGGCGGTACGGGTGGTGACCGACTGGAACAGGGCCGCCAGGAGCTTCCGCCCCGCGGAGAGGCCGCCCAGGGTGTCAGGATTATGCCACTCCATGGCTGCGAAGGCCGCCGCGCCGCCGAAGGTCAGCACCGCGGAGATCACCAGGACCAACCGGGTATGGATCGACATCTTCCGGAACCGGCGGACCCGAATCAGATCCTCCCAGACCAGGAAGCCCAGGCCGCCCAGGGTAATGAGAAGCATCAGGGTCACATTGATCACCGGATCGGCCACAAAGGGAATCAGGCTGCCGCCTGCCTCCACGGCCCCTACGATATCAAAGCCCGCGTTGCAGAAGGCGGAGATCGCATGGAACACGCCCCACCACAGGGCCTTGCCGAAGGGCAGATCGCAGCAGAACCGCAGGGTCAGAATCAGCGCACCCGCGCCCTCGATGAGAAAGGTTCCCAGGAGCACATGCTGCACCAGATGCACGATGCCGCTGAGCTGGTCCACGCCCAGGCTCTGGGCCATGACCAGACGCTCCTTCAGGCCGATGCGCCGCCGGGTCGCGAAGAAAAACAGAGACGCGATGGTCATAAAGCCCAGGCCGCCCACCTGGATCAGCAGCAGGATCACCGCCTGCCCGAAGCCGCTCCAATGGGTGCAGGTATCCACCAGGGACAGGCCCGTGACGCAGGTGGCGGAGGTGGCGGTGAACAGGGCGGTCAAAAACGGCGTGGCCTGCCTGCTTCTGGCGGAAATGGGCAGCGACAGCAGCAGGCTGCCCACAAGAATGATAACCAGAAAGGTCAGCACGATGCTCTGCATGGCAGAGATGCGGCTGCACCGGCGGCGCAGGCGCAGCAGAAAATTTTGGAGCCGTAGCGTCATGACATCCTCCGTACCAAAAAGAGACTGTTAAAAAAGCCGGAAGATCCATTTTGACCTCAAACTTTTTATGGGAAA
>CAMEIU010000059.1 GCA_945918815.1 uncultured Clostridia bacterium | reverse complement strand
GAAAAACACTGAAAATAAAGGAGATGTATATAAATATGAAATTAGGTATCGTGGGCCTTCCAAATGTTGGAAAGAGCACCCTGTTCAACGCCATTACCAACGCCGGGGCGGAGGCGGCCAATTATCCATTCTGTACCATCGATCCCAACGTGGGCGTGGTGACGGTGCCGGACGAGCGGCTGGAGTGGCTGCGGGACGTCCACCAGCCCAAGAAGTTCACCCCTGCCGTCATTGAGTTCGTGGACATCGCCGGTCTGGTCAAGGGCGCGTCCAAGGGCGAGGGCCTGGGCAACAAGTTTTTGAGCAACATCCGCTCCACCGACGCCATCGTCCATGTGGTCCGCTGCTTTGAGGACGGCAACATCACCCATGTGGAGGGCTCCACGGATCCTCTGCGGGATATTGAGATCATTAATCTGGAGCTGATCATGGCGGACATTGAAATGGTGGAGCGCCGCATCGACAAGGCCCAGAAGGCGGCCAAGGGCGGCGACAAGCGGTTCAACCATGAGGCCGAGGTGTTCACCGGCCTGCTGGCCCACCTGAACGAGGGCAAGCTGGCCCGGACCTATGACTGCGATGAGGACGATATGGACCTGATCCGCACCAGCGACCTGCTGACCCTGAAAAAGACCATCTATGCCGCCAACCTGGGCGAGGACGAGGTGGCCGACCCCGAATCCAGCCGCCACTTCCAGGCGGTCAAGGCCCTGGCAGACCGGGAAGGCAGCCAGGTGCTGCCCATCTGCGCCAAGCTGGAGGCCGACATCGCCGAGCTGGATGACCCGGAGGAAAAGGCCATGTTCATGGAGGAACTGGGCATTCAGGAATCCGGCCTGGACAAGCTGATCAAGTGCAGCTATTCCCTGCTGGGCCTCATCTCCTTCCTGACCGCCGGCAGCGACGAGTGCCGGGCCTGGACCATCAAGAAGGGCACCAAGGCGCCTCAGGCCGCCGGTAAGATTCATACCGATTTTGAGCGCGGCTTCATCCGCGCTGAGGTCATCGCCTTTGAGGATCTGAAGGCCTGCGGCACCATGGCCAACGCAAAGGCCAAGGGCCTGGTCCGCAGCGAAGGCAAGGAATACGTCATGAAGGACGGCGACATCGTCAACTTCCTGTTCAACGTGTAAAATTGTTTCAGTTTTCAAACGGGGCACGCCGCCTGGCGTGCCCCGTTTCATGCGTTTGTAATGCAAAGCAAAAATGGAACGATTGGAATAAGCGGTTTTCACTGTAGGGGACGCATATATGCATCCCGCCTCCGGCGGCTCGTATCGTTCATACCTGCGCCGTGGTCGAGGCCTTTCGGGCGGCATATATGCCGCACCTACAAATGAATCCCATGTTTTTCCACCATTCAAGCCTTGATGCACATTCCTTCTCTCCGGGCATACTACCCTTGAGGTGATTTTCTTGGAGAACAATTATGTAAACTCAGAAGGCATCCCCATGGGCTTTGGGATGCTGCTGGCCCAGAATCAGGCGGCCATGTCCCGGTTCGCCGGTCTCTCAAAACAGGAAAAGCAGGCGGTGATTGACGGCGCCAAGGCCATCCGCTCCAAAGCGGAGATGCAGGATTATGTCAACAAGCTCGGCCAGTTTCCGTTCACTTAGAGCCGCACTTCCACCGGCACGTCGATTTCCATGGTGAAGGGCGTCACCTGGCAGCTGACGGCCCGGACCTGCACACCGTTTCGGGCCGCCTGGCGCAGGGCCTCTCCGAAGGCCGGATCCCTTGGATCGTTGGGCCCGAACCAGCGAATATCCGGCATCTGGATGACAAACAGGACCCAGGCCTCATAGCCCTGGGCCGCGGCGGCCTGCAATTCCCTGAGGTGCTTACAGCCCCGCTCCGTAGGCGCGTCTGGGAACCGGGCCACGCCGTCCTCCTCCAATGTCACGCCCTTGACTTCCACGAAGCCCTTCCGGTCCCCCGCTTCATAATAGAGATCGAACCGGGACTGGTCGAAGGTCCGCTCCGGCTTCACAAACTCCGGCACGAAGCCCAGGCCGCCCCGCTCCAGATATTCCCGGGCCGCTCGGTTGGGGACCTGGGAATCCATGTTCACCAGCCGGTTCCCTTTTTGGACCGTGATCAGGGACCAGGCGGTCTTGCGGCCGGGATCGTCGTGGTGCTGGCACCAGACCGCCGCGCCGGGCTGCAGCAGCTCGCGGCAGCGGCCGGTGTTCTTCACATGGCAGATCTCCGTCTTGCCGTTCAGCTCCACATGGGCCACAAAGCGGTTGGGCCGGGCCAGGAACCGGCCCTGGACCATATTGGGATATTCGATCATTGTGTTTCCTACCTTTTCAGAAAAGCCCGGCGCAGGGAGGCTCCCGCGCCGGGTTGCGATTTATATGGCTTCTTTGATAGTCCGAATTTCTTCGGTGTGATGCTGGACGGCCAGCCGCAGGACTTCCACGTCCTCTTTCTTTGCGTACCGCTCGTCCATCTGATCCAGGCGGTCCGCCAGGGCGGTGTGACCCTCCGCCAGCAATTGCAGCTGCGGCAGAACCCGGTTCTCCAGCAGGACTTCCGTCTTGGTGACCCGCTGCTCCAGATTGTCCAGCCGCTTGTCGATCCTGGCCACATGGTCCTCCAGGCGGTCCATCCGGCCTTCCAGACGGTCCATCCGGCCTTCCATGGAATCCATCCGGCCTTCCAGGGAATCCATCCGGCCCTCCAGGGAATCCATCCGGCCTTCCAGGCGGTCCAGGCGTTCGTTGGTCTTCTTTTGTTCCGCAACCAGCTGCTTCTGGCCCGCAAATAGCTGTTCCTGGCCTTCAAACAGTTGTTTCTGGCCCTCAAACAGCTGCTTCTGGCCCTCAACCAGCTGCTGAAGCAGGTCCATCACTTTTTCTTCCACAGTCACCGCCTCCTAATGGGTCCAGTATAGCGCAATTCCAAGGAAAAAGCAATTGTGGGAACCGCCAAAAAGCGGGTCACCGGGCCTTGGCCGCCAGACGCTCCTCCTTGGTTTTGCAGAACCGCTCCAGGGTGGGCAGCAGCAGGAGGCAGACCAGGCAGGCCGTGAAGCCGCCGTTGTAGAGCAGATAGCCGCCGTGGAGAGCCGGGACGCAGGTGACCAGGGTATAGTGGAGCATACCGGCCACGATGCCCACAGGCCAGCCATACTTACCGGCGATGGGGCTGAGGCCGTTGGCGTAGCACATGCCGGTCATGATGGCCTGGGCATTGATGACCAGGGTGAAGTTTTCTCCGACGCACAATGCCTTGGCCAGGAAGCTGGCGGCCACATAGCCCACCATGATGGGCCAGACGTTGCCGGGATGGCTGCCGGCCACGGCGCAGGCCACCATGCACAGCACCAGACCCAGGGTCGCGCCATTGAGGCTGCCGCGGATCAGGGTGTAGTAGAGCATCAGGAACAGGCCGTAGACGCCGATGTTGATGAGAGCCACCGCCGGGCCGAATTCCGAGGAGAAGTCGGTTTTATGGCCGGAGGACCGCAGGAGCTTGCCGTAGCCCCGGAAGGACCAGCCGTTTTTCCAGAGGCCCAGGAGCATACACAGGACAAACATCGTCCCCAGGAATCCGTAGAACACGCCGGGACGGCTGGGACCCAGGACCGCCTCAACAGGCGGCAGCTGTCCGCCGAGGACCGTATACAGCACCGCCCGCAGCAGGAAGGAAGTCATGCCTATGGGCAGGGCCGCGGAGTAGAGAGAAAATCCCTTGTGGGCGTTGGCGGAGTAGGCGCAGCCGCCGGGGGTGAAAAAGCCGATGAACAGGCCCACAGCCAGGCCCAGGATCACGGAGCCGACGGTATAGCCGTGGAGCTCCAGGCCGGGATAGCGCAGGAACATGTCGGTGACAATAGGAGCAATGCCCGTGGAAAACAGGACGAAATTGACGTTTTTCGCCAGCTTTTCCCGCTTGACCAGGCAGTACAGGCCCACGCCCAGCATACAGGGCACCATATTGAAAATGTGCATGCCCCAGAAGCTGAAGCCGATGGTCAGGCCGAAGCCGATGAAAGACGTGCCGTTGGCCGTTGCGCCGGGCAGCATGTACAAAAGGGAACAGACCAGGCTCACCAGAAACGCGTTGAAAAACGTAGCGGACACGCTGCCCACTTCAAAATAGTCCTTGGTCACCTGGGCAGGTGTGGTATAGATGGCTTTCAGGCCGGACCAGAGCTGGGACCGGTCCGGGCTGACCAGGGCCGCCACGAGGAAGGCCAGGGTAAACAGCCAGAAAACCAGCTTCAGCATGGAGCTGGCAGGAAGCTTTCTCCATTTCTCAGTCATTTGATTTCCTCCTTATTGAAGAAAAGACGCGCTGCAATGGTCAGCCCAGCAGCGCGTCAATGGATTTGTTCTTATCCCAGGCTCCGCTTGGCTGCTTCCACCACATGGCCGATGAGCACAGAGGTAGTCACAGCGCCCACGCCGCCGGGCACGGGAGTGATGGCGTCCACGATGGGCTCCACTTCCTCAAACACGGCGTCGCCGGCGATGCCGCCCTTGGCGTCGTCCCAGTTGATGGACACATCGATGACCACCTGGCCGGGCCGGACATAGTCCTTGGTCAGGCTCTTGAGCACTCCGGCGGCGGAGACCAGAATGTCGGCCTCCCGGGCCACGGAGGGCACGTCCTTGGTGCGGGTATGGCAGACCGTGACGGTGGCGTTCTTGGCCATAAGCATCATGGCGGCGGGCTTGCCGACCACCAGGCTGCGGCCGATGACCACGGCCTTCTTGCCGGTGCAGTCGATGCCGTAATAATCGAGAATCTCCATGCAGGCAGAGGGAGTGCAGGGGGCGAAGCCCAGCTTCTTGCCCATGAACACACCGGCGTTGGAGCCGTCGGTCATGCCATCCACGTCCTTGCGGGGATCCAGACGGTTGCAGATCTCGTCCTGATCGGCCTTCAGGTGTTTGGGCAGGGGCCGGAACATGAGGACGCCGTGAATCTTGTCGTTGGCGTTGATCTCGTCGATGACCTTCAGCAGCTCTTCCTTGGTCACATCCTCGGGCAGCAGGAACTTCTCCACGGCCACGCCCAGGGTCTCAGCGCGCTTGGAGGCGCCGCGCTCATAGCTCAGATCATCGGGCCGCTCGCCGCAGCGGACGATGGCCAGGGTGGGCTGCACGCCCTGGGCCTTCAGGGCCTCACAGTCGGCGATGATGCGGGCGTTCAGATTGGCGTTGACTTCTTTACCTAACAGCAGTTTTGCCATGATTCGAACCTCACTTACTTAAAAAATCCGGCCTTGACGCTCTCGAAGATCTCGTCGGCCAATTTGCCGTACTTGTCCAGCATGCCCAGGCACTTGGCGTTCAGCTCTTCCGCCACTTCCCGGTTTTTCAGGGTCTTGGTGTTGATGAACACGTTGAGGGAGGCAGCCTGGAGGGCAGCCTTGACGCAGACCGCGCCGCAGCCCGCGTCGGACACGGCCAGACGGGAGCCCTTGGCAGCGAAGACCGCGATGGCGTCCAGGGATTCGCAGCACAGCTCCATGATCTTCACAGGGACCCGGCAGGCCACCAGGGTGGCTTCCTCCAGGATCTTGTCCCGGTCGGGGTTGTCCTTGGGAATGCCGTAGGCCTTGGACAGGGGCTCGAAGCCTTCTGCGTCGGCGGGCACCTGGTCGAGGAGCTCCGTCTGCAAGGCGTCGCACTTGGCCTTGAGGGCGATGATCTCCGCTTCCACATCGGCGTATTTCTTCTTGCCCACGGTCAGGGAGCCGACCATGTTGCCCAGAGCGGTGCCGATGGCGCCCACCAGGGCCGCCGCGCCGCCGCCGCCGGGAACCGGTGCGTTGGAGGCCAGAACTTCCACAAACTCACGGCAGGAATTCTTGGTAAAATCCATGTTGTTACTCCTCTATCATTACAGAATGAAAAAGTCCGGCGGCGGAAAGCCGCCGGACTGGGGCGAAGCGAGGAAAAATACAGATTAGAACAGGCCGGAGATCTTGCCGGTCTCGTCCACGTCGATGCGCTCGGCAGCGGGAACCTTGGGCAGGCCGGGCATGGTCATGATCTCGCCGGTCAGGGCAACCAGGAAGCCGGCACCTGCGGAGACCTTGACGTTGCGGACGGTGACGGTGAAGCCCGTGGGCGCGCCCAGCTTGGTGGCGTCGTCGGTCAGGGAGTACTGGGTCTTGGCCATGCAGATGGGCATCTTGTCGAAGCCCAGATCGGTCAGGGTCTTGATCTGCTTCTCGGCATTGGGCGTGAAGGCCACGTCCTTGCCGCCGTAGATCTTGGTGACGATGGCTTCGATCTTGTCCTTGATGGGCATATCCAGATCATAAGCGAAGGTGAAGTCGTTGGGCTGCTCGCAGAGGCGGATGACTTCCTTGGCCAGCTCGATGCCGCCTTCGCCGCCCTTGGCCCACACTTCGGACAGAGCCACGTTGACGCCCAGCTCCTTGCACTTCTCCTCGACCAGCTTCAGCTCGGCCTCGGTATCCAGCGGGAAGCGGTTGATGGCGACCACGCAGGGCAGCTTGTAGACGTTGGTGATGTTGGACACATGCTTGAGCAGGTTGGGCAGGCCCTTCTCCAGCGCTTCCAGGTTCTCCTTGCCCAGATCGGCCTTGGCTACGCCGCCGTTGTACTTCAGGGCGCGGACGGTGGCCACGATGACCACGGCAGAGGGCTTCAGACCGGCCATGCGGCACTTGATGTCCAGGAACTTCTCAGCGCCCAGGTCGGCGCCGAAGCCGGCCTCGGTGATGGTGTAGTCAGCCAGACGGCGGGCAATCTTGGTCGCGGTGACGGAGTTGCAGCCGTGGGCGATGTTGGCGAAGGGGCCGCCATGGACGAACGCGGGGGTGTGCTCCAGGGTCTGGACCAGGTTGGGCTTCAGAGCGTCCTTCAGCAGGGCAGCCATGGCGCCCTGGGCGTTCAGATCACCGGCGGTGACGGGCTTCTCGTCGTAGGTGTAGCCCACGATGATGCGGCTCAGACGGGCCTTCAGGTCGGTGATGTCGGAGGCCAGGCAGAGAACTGCCATAATTTCGGAGGCGACGGTGATGTCGTAGCCGTCCTCACGGGGGGTGCCGTTGACGCGGCCGCCCAGGCCGTCCACCACGAAGCGGAGCTGACGGTCGTTCATGTCGACGCAGCGGCGCCAGGTGATCCGGCGGGGATCGATGCCCAGCCTGTTGCCCTGATAAATATGGTTATCCAACATGGCAGCCAGCAGGTTGTTGGCAGCGCCGATGGCATGGAAGTCGCCGGTGAAATGCAGGTTGATGTCCTCCATGGGAACGACCTGGGCGTAGCCGCCGCCGGCCGCGCCGCCCTTGACGCCGAACACGGGGCCCAGGGAGGGCTCGCGGAGGGCGACCAGAACGTTCTTGCCCAGCTTCTTCATGCCGTCAGCCAGACCGCCGGTGGTGGTGGTCTTGCCTTCGCCGGCGGGAGTCGGGTTGATGGCGGTGACCAGAACCAGCTTGCCGTCTTCCTTCTTCACGTCGTTGAGGATGTTGTAATCCACCTTGGCCTTGTACTTGCCGTACTGCTCCAGATACTTCTCATCCACGCCCGCGGTCTTTGCGATCTCGGTAATGGGGAGCATTTCGGTTTCCTGTGCGATTTCGATGTCGGATTTGTAAGTTGCCATAGTTTGTTTGCACTCCTTGTATTGAATTTGTGCCTGGCCGTCGGAGTGGCGCGGCACATACAGGATGATCCGGTGCGAACCGTCGGAGTGGCGCGCACCGAACGCTACGAACCCGTTGCTTTTGAATTCGTAGTTTTTTATCGATTAAACTTTACCATCTTCTACGTCATTCGTCAATCAGCAGAATGCGAAATCATTTCCCAAAAATCAGAGGGAAGATTTGTGCAATTTTACAAATTTTTTTGCTGCATTTCCGCCTTGACCACAGAGATCAGGATGTCCCCCGCCACCACCCGATCCTCGGCGGCGAAGCCCTCTGAAAAGTTGTCGGAGTAGAGGATCTGGCTGTTGGGCGGGAATTCGTCGTCCCCGGCCCAGACCAACAGCCGCATGGCGTAGCCGGGCAGCAGCTCCAGCTCATAGCCCGCGTCGCCGTGGGGCAGCTTTTTGGCTCCCAGACGCTCCATGGCGGCGGCGAATGCTTCCACTTTTGTACCGAAGGTGAAGGCCGCCCGGGTCAGGCAGCGGCCGGTGAAGGGCTGGATGTACAGCTCTCCCCAGGGCATCTCCCGGAAGGTTTTGAACTGTCCCAGGGCCGGGACGGCCTTCCCTTCCAGCAAATAGCGGAGCAGAAAGGTCTGGGCGGGCAGATTTTTCAGCGCGAAGGCCTGCTCCGTCCCGGAAGAGATGGCGTAGTCCGGCCAGGCGATCCGGTAGTCCGTGCCCACCAAGGTCAGGGTAAAGGCCCCCCCGTCAAATGCCGCGCCGGTGCGCCGGACCGCTTCCGCCGGGTCCAGGTCCTTGAATAGATTTACATAATGTTCAAAGGGCACGCCCTCTTTGTGATTGACCACTTCCATGGTGTTACTCCTTGATGTTGCCTGCCGGGCCCTCGTGCCCCCTCTTTAGGGGGCACGAGGGTGCCGGCTTCATTTCCAATCATCCGCGATGCGGACACCTTCATTGTCAATTGTCCATTGTCAATTGTCAATTATTTATCGTTCCTGCACGCTATCGGGGAATCTGGCCGCGTCGGTGTGGGGCAGGAAGCAGGCGGCGACGAAGTTGTCCATGTAGCCGGGATGGGTGGACAGCTCCACATAGGTCATGTTCTTGGCCAGCTCGGCCACTTTTTCGTGGGCCTCGTCGGAGAGGACCATCGCGTAGGAACCGGCCAGGGACGAGTTGCCCACGTATTCGTACTTCTCCAGCTCCACCGCCGGGAACATGCCGATGTTGATGGCGTTCTTCATGTTGATGCCGCTGCCGATGCCGCCGGCCACGTAGACGTGCTCCAGGACGGAGGCGTCCATATCCAGGGAGGTCAGGAGGGTGTCGATGGCGGAATAAATCGCGCCCTTGGCCCGGACGAAGCTCTCGATGTCCACCTCAGTCAGGGAAATTTCCCGCTCCGTGGCGGATTCGGCGGGAGTGGCCAGGATGTAGCGGCCGGTGCCGTGCTGGTCGTGGGTCACCCGCTTCCCTTCCCGGACGAACAGGCCCTTGGCGTTGATGATGCCGCAGCGGAACAGCTCGGAGATCAGATCGATGATACCGGAACCGCAGAGGCCCACGGGCTTCTGATCCGCGTCGCCGACAATTTGAAAGGCAGGCTCCATGGTGTCCACGTCGATGGTCACGGCCTCGATGGCGCCGTCGGTGGCCCGCATGCCGCAGCTGATGTCGCCGCCCTCAAAGGCGGGACCGGCGGAGCAGGCGCAGGACATCATAAAGTCTCGGTTGCCGAAGACGATTTCGCCGTTGGTGCCCAGGTCCACGAAAAGGCTGAATTCCTCTTTGTTCCAAAGCAGCGTGGCGAATGCGCCGGCGGTGATATCGCCGCCCACATAGGAGCCGATGTTGGGGGCCACCCGCAATTCCGCGCTGGGATTGACCCGCAGGCCCACGTCGGCGGCCTTCAGGCCGTCCACATGGAAGAAGGATGGAATGTAAGGCTCCATGCGAACCGGGGCTGCGTCCACGCCCAGGAGCAAGTGGTTCATGGTGGTATTGGAGGCCACGCAGACCCGCATGATTCTGCTGGCCTTGACCTTGGCGCTCTGGCAGAGGCCCGCCAGAATGGGCCGCAGGGTCTCCTTGACGATGGCGTCCTGGAGCCGCTGCACGCCGCCGGGCTTCCCCTGCTCCACAATGCGGTTGATGACGTCCGCGCCGTAGCGGATCTGGCCGTTGCCGGAGGAGGCCTTGGCCAGGAGCTTGCCGGTGAACAGGTCCATGAGGACGGCGGCCACGGTGGTGGTGCCGATGTCCACGGCCATGCCGCAGACCGGGGTCTCGTCGTCCGAAGCGGAGATATCATAGAGCTTCAAAGCGTTGCCCTTCTTCTCCGCCACGATCTTCACGGAGAAACCGCTGTCCCGCAGGGTGGAGGCCAGCTTCTTGAGCACAAAATAGGGAATCTCCACCTGTTCCACGCCCAGCTGGGCTTCAATGGCCCAGGTCAGCCGCTCGTTGTCGGGCATGGTGTCGTCCAGGGTGGGCTCGTCCATGGTGATGACGGCGGTGAGAAAATCGTTGCGGAATTCGACCCCGGCGGCCTGAATGTCGGCCTGGAGCTTTTCAAACACGGCGATTTCCTCGCCGGAGCTCAGGTCGGCGGTCTTCATGCGGCTCTGGTAGGCGGAGGCAATATCCGGCACCAGGACGGTCACATCGGAGAGAATCTTGCTGCCGCAGCTGAGCCGCCAGCCGTCGGCGTATTCCTCTTCGGAGATATGGCCCGTGCGGGGCGAATCCAGCTGCCCCTCCACCAGCTTCACGCGGCACTTGCCACAGGAGCCGTTGCCGGAGCAGGGCGCGTCGATGGCGACGTTGGCGTTCCGGGCCACCTCCAGCAGGCTGGCGTCCGGCGCGGCGGAGACAATCACGGGGTCTTGATTTTCAAAGGTAAAGGTCACTTGATACATGGCGGAATTCCCTTTCTATGGATTGTTGAATTCGGACCAGCGTCGTTCCCCCAAACGGCGTTCGTCCGCTCCCAGCAGTTCCCACTCCCCCAGGTTCGCCGCTGTGATAGAAATACAATAAACGTAAACAAAATATCTGGTTTTGCAAGTTTCCATGGATATGTTCACTGTAGGGCGCGGCGACCCGACGCGCCGTTTGGCAGTCGGTCACGAGAAGCAGCTGCCTGCCAGCGGCACGTCCAGTGGCCGCGCCCTACAGTGGGTGCAGTATGTTGATCCGAATAACTACTTTACATCAGCGGCTCCATGGCCAGGACGGGATGGTTCTTCTCGGTGAGGAAGTTCATCAGGTCGTCCACTTCGGTGCAGATGGTCTCGTCGGCCACCAGGTCGGTGAAGTTGTCGATGCCGTAGAGCTCCTTGGCCGTGGCGTTGAGCTTGTCGGCCACGTCGTCCTTCAGTTCCTTGGGCATCCACACGATGCGCTCAATGCCGCCCTCGGCGTAGATGAACTTCTTGGAGGAGATGAAGTGACGGCCATGGCCCATATAGCCGGGGGTC
>CAMEIU010000058.1 GCA_945918815.1 uncultured Clostridia bacterium | reverse complement strand
GAACTCAATCGCTTTTTTCTATACCCTTGGTCTCACATCAATTGTAATGCTACAGATTTCAGATTTTCCGCACTCATCCGGCACAGATTCCGCACAGGCTAAAGAAACCGCAAACCCGTGCCGGGTGCGTGCAGTATGCCGGTTCAGGACCAGTCGATGGGGGCTTCGCCGTGGTCTGTCAGGAATTGGTTGATCTTTGAGAAGGGCCTGCTGCCGAAGAAGCCGCGGTAGGCGGACAGGGGGCTGGGATGGGGGCCCTGTAAAATCAGTCTCGGATAGGCCGTATCCGCCGCCACGGGGGCCTTCTTCTGGGCCTGGGCGCCCCAGAGGACAAAGGCCACCGGTTGGGGCAGCCGGGCCAGGGAGGCAACCACCGCGTCGGTGAAGGCCTGCCAGCCGAAATCCTTGTGGCTGTTGGCCTTGCCCCGCTCCACGGTCAGGACCGTGTTGAGCAGGAACACCCCCTGCTCCGCCCAGCGGGTCAGGCAGCCGTCCTGACTGGACAGAATCCCCAAATCCGATTCCCGCTCCTTATAGATATTCACCAAAGACGGCGGCAGCTTGACGCCGGGCTGCACCGAGAAGGCCAGGCCGTGTGCCTGCCCCGGCTCATGGTAGGGGTCCTGGCCCAGGATCACAACCCGGACCCGCTCCGGCGGCGTCAGGGAAAAGGCCGTGAACAGCCGCTCCCCGGGCGGGTAGACCTCCGCCGTGTCGTAGGCCCCGTCCACCCGTTGGGCCAGGGCTTGGAAGGCCTCCCCCTCCAGGGTCTCTTTCAGAAAATCCCGCCAGGGACCGAGGGCTGATAGATCCATGCTGCAAATCCTCCTGCCAATTCTTTTTATTCTCGCAATCTCCCTCTTGCATCTCAGGGAAAAGGGCGTTATACTTGCATCAGAAAAGGAGCAAACCCATGAGAGATTTTTTCCGCAAATTTTTTCTGCCCTGGACCGCGGTGGACTGCTTTGAAACGGAGGACCAATTCCAGGTCTGGCTCCGAAAGCGGTACAAGGGCTTCACAGACGCCAGGGCCGTCTTTCTCGTATTGGCCGCCGTGTGTCTGATGACCGGCTATTTTTCTGGACACCGTCCCATCATGCTGCTGACCGTTCTGCCCCTGGCTTTGGTGCTGCTTCTCACCATGGCTCTGAGCAAAACCGAGGCGCTGATGGATGGTTATAACAACACTGA
The DNA here is from genome assembly GCA_945918815.1 of uncultured Clostridia bacterium. Taxonomy (GTDB): domain Bacteria; phylum Bacillota; class Clostridia; order Oscillospirales; family Oscillospiraceae; genus Avoscillospira. The sequence goes on along the minus strand of CAMEIU010000058.1, from coordinate 9,909 downwards.
AACAAGCGAAAAGGAGTGAACGATCATGAAATATGTCTGCGACCTCTGCGGCTGGGAGTACGACGAAGAGGAGGGCTATCCCGAAGGCGGCATCGCCCCCGGCACCAAGTGGGAGGACGTCCCCGAGGATTTCGAGTGCCCCATGTGCAGCGTCGGCAAGGATCAATTCTCCGAGGCCCGCTGACCCATACGCAAGCAGGACTTCCCACGGGAGGTCCTGCTTTTTTACTTTCTGGCAGCGCACCCTCGTGCCGCGGACGGGCGGCTGATAACCGCCCCTACGCCCCATGTTCCGGGCGTGTCTGTAGGGGCGGCTATTAGCCGCCCGCGCCTGCGCTATCTTCTCTGGTTGCAGCCGGTCAATTGCAGGTTGATGTTCCGAATGACGGCGGTGGAGAGCTTCTGGACCTTCCGGTCGTAGGTCCACAGGCCGTTGACCTCTTCCTCCACGTCGGACAATTGGGTGTAGACCGCCGCCGAGAGGCCCTTTTCCATGGCCGGGACGATCTGGCCGGTGATCAATTCCTCGTAGGCCGCCAAAAGGGCCTCCGGGGATTTTTGATTCCGGTAGCCAAAATTCTTCCGGCTCCAGCAGTGGTCCCAGACCGCGTGGTGGTAGCCGCCGTATTCCGACAAAATCACCGCCCGGCCCTTCCGGTCCGGCTTGAATTTGTAGGCGGTGAAATAGACGTGGAGGCTCTGGAGGTCTCCGATGCCCTGGTCGTGCCAGCCGCTGGCGTGGTCGATGAGCCGGTCCGGGTCCAGCTTTCGGATCAGGGCCGCGGCCTTCTCCGCGTCGAACTGGCCCCAGCCCTCGTTGAAGGGCGTCCACAGGACCAGGGACGGGCAGCTGCGAAGCTGCTCCACCATCTGGGTCAGCTCGGCGTAAAACCGCTTCCGGCCCGCCTCGTCCGCCCGGCCGAAGGCGGCGTAGTCGTGGTCCTTTTTGTGATGCTTGGTGAGCAGGGGCAGGGTCACCACCGGCAGCTTGTAGTCTCCGCCGCCAGAGGGCATATCCTGCCAGACCAGCATGCCGATGCGGTCGCAGTGGTAGTACCAGCGCAGGGGCTCCACCTTCATGTGCTTGCGGAGCATGTTGAAGCCCATGGCCTTCATGGACTGGATGTCAAAGATCATGGCCTCGTCGCTGGGGGCGGTGCAGAGGCCGTCGGGCCAGTAGCCCTGGTCCAGAACGCCGTGCATGAAGTAGGGCCGGTCGTTGAGGAAAATCCGCGGAACCCCGTGCTCATCCCGCCGGACCTCCACCTTGCGCATGGCGAAGTAGCTCTCCACCCGGTCGGCTCCGCAGATTACCGTGAAGTCGTAGAGTTTCGGCTCCTCGGGGCACCAGGCCCGGAACAGGGGCACCGGCACCCGGATGGGCTGGCCCGCCCGGCCCTCATAGACTTGCCCGTCAAATTCCACCCGGCAGGGACCGTCCTCCGCCTGCACGGTGATCTCCACCAGGCTATCGTCGAACTTCGGCACGATATGGAGGGACCGGACATACCGCTCCGGCACGATCTCGGCCCAGACCGTCTGCCAGAGGCCGCTCTGGGCCGTGTACCAGATGCCGCCTCGCTCCGTCTTCTGCTTGCCCCGGGCCAGGAGGCTCCCCTCCGTATCGTCCCGGACCCGGATCAGGAGCTCGCTGTCCCCGGTCAGGTACTCGGTCAGGTCCAGGGTAAAAGATGTATAGCCGCCGGTGTGACCGCCCACGGCACAGCCGTCCACATAGACCGACGCCACCTGGTCCGCCGCGCCAATGTGCAGCAGCGCCCGCTCCCCCGGTCCGGCCTTCAGGTCCACCCGCCGCCGGTACCACAGGTATTCTCCCGGCCGCAGGCTCCGGTTGACCCCGGACAGGGGCGCCTCCGGGGAGAAGGGCACCAGAATCTTCCCGTCCCATTTCTCCGGCGGCTGGTCCGAGGCCGTCATGGCATAGTCCCACAAGCCGTTCAAAATCGTATGGTTCTCCCGCCGCAGCTGCGGCCGGGGATAGTCCTGCAAAACATGGTTCCGGTCCAATTGCTCGCCCCAAACGGTCATCATGGAAACCGCCTCCTTTGATTCCACTATAGCGGATTCCGGGGGAAAATGCAACAGAAAGCGCACCACGCCTCGTGCCCCCTATCAGGGGGCTGCCGACGAAGGAGGCGGGGGGGTTGTCCCGACAAGCATTTTTCCGAAAGAATGGTACAATTGCAAGCCTGCTACACCCCCCAGGCCGCACTTCGGGAGTCCCGCCCCCTAAAGGGGTGGCACGAGGGTCTGGTTATCAACCAATACTTGATTTTCCGCAACCAAGCGTCGCTTGAATTCAACTATTACTTTCTATATGATACAAGTAATCATTGAGAAAGGCGTGGGTTTTATGGCACGGAGCGGCATTGGGGAGAACATTTTAAAATACCGGAAGGCGGCGGGGATTACCCAGGAGGAATTGGGGAAGGCGGCCGGGGTGTCCACCCAGGCGGTGTCCCGGTGGGAGTGCGGCGGCACGCCGGACGTGGAGCTGCTGCCGGTCATCGCGGACCGGCTCCATGTGTCCGTCGACGCCCTGTTCGGCCGGGAGGACACGGAGGGTCTGGACCTGCACCGGCTCCTGGGCAACGTCATCGCCCAGACGCCGGAGGCCCACCGGATGGAAGCCATCTGCGACTATGTGTGGACCATGCTCCGCGCCGACGCCCAGTGCTCCGAGATCCACGACATCCACGACATCCTGGCCGGCATCCAGCGGATGGACCGCAGCGGCCTCCCGGCGCCGGACAAAACCGCCTGGCAGGTGGTCATGGACACGGACCGGGGCATCGGCATCTGCGGCATCGTCCAGGACATGCCCTTCGCCCTGGTGCTGCCGGAGCCGGAGCAGGGCTACGCCTCCATGCTCAAGCGGAAGGAGGAATACCTGCGGCTGTTCCGGCTGCTGTCCAAGCCCAGGTATCTGGACATGCTGCTGGAACTCTATACCCACAACCCCGACGAGCATGTGACCGACCGGCTGGCCGCCGCAAAGCTGGGGATTTCCCTGGAGGAAGCCCGGGCCATTCTGGACGACCTGTACCGGCACTGCATGGTCCGGCGCATGGAGGTCGCCGACGAGACCGGCCCCATGGGCATCTACGGTCTGGACCGGAACGAGCCTCTGCCGGTATTCCTGCTCTTCTGCGGCCTGATGATGGCCTCCGTCGGAGAGAGCAACCTGATGGTCAGCCTGCGCAGCAAGCCGGTCCTGACCGCCGAACCGGGAACCGGCAGCCTGGCCCCAAGCTGGAACACCCGGCAAACCTCCCAGGACAAATCCGAACGCGGCGTCTGGATGGTGTGAGAGCGCGAAAAAGCGGGATTTGTCGATGTATGCACTGGCGCGGGAGCGTCCCAAAAGCCTTCCCCTTGAGGGGACGCCCCAAGGGGATGCCTTGGGCGCTCCCGCGCCAGTGCGACAATTACCAATTTTCCGTGCTCCGCCTCAAAACCAAATGAAAGAGAGGAATCCTCCATGAAACAATCCAAGCCGCTTCTCCGGCAGTTTTACCGGGGCAACCTGGGCTGGTTTGCCGCCGCTTTGGCTGCCACGCTGGTGTTGGGCGTCATCAATCTTCTGATCTCCTGGCTGCTGCAGGTCATTGTGGACGCGGCGGCGGGCAGCGCCGGCATGGATCTGGGCTCCATCGCCCTCTGCGCTTTGGGGACCTTCCTGGGCTTCGTGGCGTTCTTTGTGCTCCTGCGGATCGCCTATCCCAGGTTCCTCCGCAAGGCCATGACCCAGTATAAGGAATACGCCTTCCGGGCCCTGACGGCCAAGGGGCTCAACGCCTTCTCCCGGGAGAGCTCCGGCCGCTACATCTCCGCCCTGACCAACGACGCCACGGTCATCGAGACCGACTACCTGGGCAAAATCTTCACCCTGGTCCAGGAGACTCTCATGTTCTTCGGGTCCCTGGCCATGATGCTCTGGTACAGCCCCCTGCTGACCGGCGTGGCCGTGCTGCTCTCCATTCTGCCGGTGCTGGCCTCCGTGGTCACCGGCGGAAAGCTGGCGGCGGCGGAGCAGCAGGTGTCAGCCCGGAACGAACGCTTCGTGGCCACGGTCAAGGACCTGCTGACCGGTTTCCCGGTGATCAAGAGCTTCCGGGCCGAGGCCCAGGCGCAAAATCTGTTCCTCCGGGAAAATCAGTCCGTGGAGCAGTCCAAGTTCCGCCGGAAGGCCACGGCCAAGACCGTGGAGCTGCTGGGCGCCTCCGCCGGGGTTCTGGCCCAGTTGGGCGTGTTCCTCTTTGGCGCGTGGCTGGCCGTGTCCGGCCGGGGCCTGACGCCGGGCACCGTGCTGCTGTTCTTACAGCTGATGAACTTCGTCATCCAGCCCATCGGCGAGGTTCCCGCCATTCTGGCCGGGCGGAAGGCCGCCCTGTCCCTTATCGACAAGCTTTCGGCCTCCTTACAGGAAAACGTCCGGGCCCAGGGGGAGGCCATCCCCACCCAATTGGAATCCGGCATTGAGGTCCGGGACCTGTCCTTCGGCTACGAGGAAGCCGCGCCGGTGCTGCGCCATGTGAATTTGAACTTCCAGGCCGGGAAGAGCTACGCCATCGTCGGCGGCTCCGGCTCCGGCAAGACCACCCTGCTGAACCTGCTGACCGGCAGCTTCGATGGCTACGACGGCCAGATTCTCTATGACGGCCGGGAGCTGCGGCAGATCAGCGCGGATTCCCTCTTCTCCCTCCTGACCCTGGTGCAGCAGAACGTGTTCGTGTTCAACGACACCATTCAGAACAACGTGACCATGTTCCGGGACTTCCCCCGGGACCAGGTGGAACGGGCCATGGCCCAGGCCGGTCTCTCCCATCTTATCGCAACCCGGGGAGCGGACTACGTCTGCGGCGAAAACGGCGGCGGCCTCTCCGGGGGCGAGAAGCAGCGCGTCTCCATTGCCAGGGCCCTGCTCCAGGGCTCTCCGGTGCTGCTGATGGACGAGGCCACCTCCGCCCTGGACGCGGCCACGGCCTTCTCCGTGACCAACACGGTTTTGGACCTCCATGACATGACCCGCATCGTGGTGACCCACCGGCTGGAGGAGCCGCTCCTGCGCCGCTACGACGAGATCCTGGTTCTGGGCGGCGGGACCGTGACCGAACGGGGCGCTTTCGACCAGCTCATGGAGAAAAAGGGCCTCTTCTTCGCCCTCTACACCCTGGCGCAGAATCAAGGATAATACAACCATACAGCACGCGGGCGGCTGATAGCCGCCCCTACAGTCACGCCCGAAACATGGGACGTAGGGGCGGCTATCAGCCGTCCGCGGATGTAAATCCATAATCTTTTTTATGGCTATCGGGATAAATAAGCAAGGGCAAATATCTTGCAAGGGATCCAAAGACGCTGTCATGGTTGCGAAAAAGCTTATGTAGGGCACGGCCACTGGACGTGCCGCCTGTAGGCACTGCGTCATGGAACCGGCTGCCAAACGGCGCGTCGAGTCGCCGCGCCCTACAGTGGGCATTGTGCGATTTCACAGAAATGACAGTGTGAGACAGAACCCTGTCATAAAAATTCGTGTGCTTATTCAAACCGATAATCATAATCTTTTTTTAATTTGTTCTCAAATGCTTCACACATTTTTCTGTATGTTCCTGTAAAATAAGTACCATCCAATTATTTTCGGGAAGCAGAGGCAAGCGTATGGCGAAGGACCCTTATGAGGTTTTGGGCGTGGCCCACGGCGCTTCGGAAGAAGAGATCAAAAGTGCATACCGGCGTCTGGCGAAAAAGTATCACCCGGACCTTAATCCCGGCGACCCCACCGCCGCCCAGAAGATGAACGAGGTCAACCAGGCCTACGACCAGATCAAGAATCCCCAGGCCTACCAGCAGCAGTCGGCCCAGTCCTCCTACGGCTACGGCCAATCCTACGGCGGCTATCAGCAGCAGAGCAGCGGCGCGGATCCCTTCGACGACTTCTTCCGCAGCTTCACCGGCCAGGGCTACCAGAACAGCAGCCAGAACCACGGCAACTATCAGTACACCTATCACACCCGCCGGGCGCGGCCGTTCAGCTTCTTCCGCTTCATCATTCTTCTGTATCTTCTCATCAATCTGGCCAGCTGTGTGTTCAGCGGCCTGACCACGCCGCGGTACGACTATTATTACTACAGCTATCCTGACTACGGCCAGTCCGAGACCTATCCCGGCAACGCCCGCGGCTTCGGCGAGACCGTACCGGGCGGACAGAAATGAGGTGCTGCCCCATGGGGCTGTTTTTTAAACGGGAACCCGCGCCCCAGACCGACGCGCGCTGGGAGGCCCTGAACGCGGAATATCAGAATTACCGCCGCCGCACCAGCGCGGAGCTGGAAGCGGCGGGCAGCAAATCCGCCCGGCAGACTGCCGCGGCGTTTTTGCCCATCTATGACGACCTGCAGCGGGCCTTGAACAGCCCCTGCGGCGACCCGGCCTTCTACCGGGGGGTGGAGATGATCCTCCAGGAGTTGATGGACACCTTCACTGCCCTGGGCGTCAAGCCCATGGATTCCAAGGGCCGGATTTTCAACCCCACCTATCACGAGGCGGTGGACCACATCGTCGATCCCCAGTACCGAAGGGAAGAGATCGTGGAGGTCATCCGCGTGGGCTTCACCATGGACGACGAGGTCATCCGCCACGCCAGAGTCATCGTGGCAAACTGCGAATAAAGGAGTAATTTCTATGTCCAGAATCATCGGCATCGATCTCGGCACCACCAACAGCTGCGTGGCAGTCATGGAGGGGGGCGAGCCCGTGGTCATTCCCAACGCCGAGGGCGGCCGTACTACCCCTTCCGTGGTGGCCTTCTCCAAGACCGGCGAGCGCATGGTGGGCCAGATTGCCAAGCGGCAGGCCGTCACCAACCACGAGCGCACCATCTCCTCCATCAAGCGGCAGATGGGCACCGACTATAAAGTGAACATCGACGGCAAGCGGTACACGCCCCAGGAGATCTCCGCCATGATTTTGCAGAAGCTCAAGGCCGACGCCGAGGCCTACCTGGGCGCCCCTGTCACTGAAGCCGTCATCACCGTCCCGGCCTACTTCACCGACGCCCAGCGGCAGGCCACCAAGGACGCGGGCAAGATCGCGGGCCTGGACGTAAAGCGCATCATCAACGAGCCCACCGCCGCGGCCCTGGCCTACGGCGTGGACAAGGAAGAGAGCCAGAAGATCATGGTCTATGACCTGGGCGGCGGCACCTTCGACGTGTCCATTCTGGAGATTTCCTCCGGCGTCATCGAGGTCCTGGCCACGGCGGGCAACAACCATCTGGGCGGCGACGACTTCGACCAGTGCATCGTGGACTATCTGGTCCAGGAATTCCGAAGGGAAAACCGCATGGACCTGAGCCGGGACCCGGCGGCCATGCAGCGCATCCGGGAGGCGGCGGAGAAGGCCAAGATCGAGCTGTCCTCCATGACCCAGACCAGCATCTCCCTGCCCTATATCGCCGTGGGCAAGAGCGGCCCCCTGCACATGGAGACCACGCTGAGCCGGGCCAAGTTCAACGACCTCACCAGCCATCTGGTCCAGGCCACCCGGGGCCCCGTGGACCAGGCCATCAACGACTCCGGCGTGCCCATCAGCCAGATCAGCAAGGTTTTGATGGTGGGCGGCTCCAGCCGCATTCCGGCGGTCCAGGAGCTGGTCCAGACCATCACGGGCCGCCTGCCCTTCAAGGGCATCAATCCCGACGAGTGCGTGGCCATGGGCGCGTGTCTCCAGGGCGGCGTCCTGACCGGCGCAGTGACGGGCCTGCTGCTGCTGGACGTGACGCCCCTGTCCCTGGGCATTGAGACCGAGGGCGGCGTCTGCACCCGGATCATCGAGCGCAACACCACCCTGCCCATCCGCAAAAGTCAGATCTTCACCACCGCCGCCAACTTCCAGACCTCCGTGGACGTCCACGTCCTTCAGGGCGAGCGGCCCATGGCACGGCAGAACAAGGAGCTGGGCCGGTTCCAGCTGACCGGCATCCGGCGGGCTCCCCGGGGCGTGCCTCAGATTGAGGTGACCTTCGCCATCGACGCCAACGGAATCGTCAACGTGTCGGCCCGGGACATGGGCACCGGCAACCGGCAGGACATCACCATCACCGCCACCTCCAACATGAGCCAGGCCGACATCGACCGGGCCGTCTGGGAGGCCCAGCAGTACGCCCAGGAGGACGCCAAGCTGAAGGCCGAGGCCACGGCCCGGGACCGCTGCGAGCAGCTGATCTACCAGGCCTCCGCCGCCAAGGTGGACAAAGAGGCCAAGCAGCGGCTCAACGAAGCCGTCAAGGCCGCGAAGCAGGCGGTCAAATCCAAGAACCCCACCGCCATGAACCAGGCCGCCGACGAGCTGGAACGGGTCATGAACCAGGTGGGCTGCACCGTGGATCCCAACGCCCAGTACCGCGCCGACTACAACGCCGCCGGTCAGAACCAGGACAACGACGACGCTATGGACGCGGATTTTGAAGAGATGTAAATCAACGCCCCTGCTTCGGAAACGGAGCAGGGGCGTTTTTTGAATTGACAATTGATAATTGATAATTGATAATTGACAATGATGGTGTCGCTTCGCGACGGATTTGAATTCAGTGACGCACTCTCGTGCCACGCAATAATTCCAATCATCCGTGTCAGCGGATACATTCATTGTCCATCGTATTTGTCCACAGTACTTTTTCACATACATCCACACGTTTTCCACATGGTCTTTTGTCACATATTTGTAAATATTTTCTCCCATTCGCTCCAGAAATATCTAATGACAAAGCGCCGCCCATGTCGTATAATAGAATCAAGTTCAAAGAAAGGAGACGCGTTTTCCATGGAGCAGTACATGTGGATTTTCTGGATCGCGGCCATCATCGTGTTCGCCATTCTGGAAGCGGCCACGGTGAACATGGTCTCGGTCTGGTTTGTGGCCGGGGCTCTGGCGGCTTTGATCATCCAGCTTTTGGGCGGGGTGGTCTGGCTTCAGATCACGGTGTTCTTTGTGGTTTCCGCCATTCTGCTGGCCGGGCTCAGGCCCTTCGTCAAAAAGTACGTCACCCCCAAGAAGACCGCCACCAACGCCGACATGGCTTTGGGACAGGAGGCCTACGTCACGGAGACCATTGACAACCTCCGGGGCACCGGCGCGGTGAAGCTGGACGGTAAGGTGTGGACCGCCCGGTCCGTTCAGGACGCCGTTCTGCCGGAAGGCACGTTGGTAAAAGTAGTGAAGCTGGAGGGCGTGAAGCTCTATGTGGAACCGGCTTCCGTGGCTGCCGCCCTCTGACGGCAGAAGGAAAGGAGAGACATTATGGGACCCATCATTGCAGTCGTCGTCATCGTCATTTTGCTGTTCCTGCTGATCATCCGCAACATCCATGTGGTCCAGCAGTCCAGGGCCTATGTCATCGAGCGCATGGGCGCGTTCTCCGCAGTCTGGGAGGTGGGCATCCACTTCAAGCTGCCGTTCATTGAGAAGGTCGCCAAGAAGATCAGCCTGAAGGAGCAGGTGCTGGACTATCCGCCCCAGCCTGTCATCACCAAGGACAATGTCACCATGCAGATTGACACCGTGGTCTACTTCCAGATCACGGACCCGAAGCTCTATACCTACGGCGTGGAGCAGCCCATGGTCGCCATGGAGACCCTGACCGCCACCACTCTCCGAAACATCATCGGCGATCTGGAGCTGGACCAGACCTTGACCAGCCGCGACGTGATCAACACCAAGATGCGGGCCATCCTGGACGAGGTCACGGACCCCTGGGGCATCAAGGTCAACCGCGTGGAATTGAAGAACATCCTGCCGCCCGCCGACATCCAGAATTCCATGGAGAAGCAGATGAAGGCCGAGCGTGACCGCCGTCAGGCCATCCTCCAGGCCGAAGGCACCAAGCAC
>CAMEIU010000057.1 GCA_945918815.1 uncultured Clostridia bacterium | reverse complement strand
AAACTTGTAACTCTGTCGCATTTTTCACGGTCTCACATCATTGACAAACGAACATGATACGGTTTTTTGTGTAAAATATGGCTTACCGAATCTGCACGCCCAGGTCCTGCTCCAGCTTTTCCAGAACCTTTTTGACCACGCCGGTGGAATCCTCGTCGGTCAGGGTCCGGTCGTCGGCGCGGAGCTCCAAGGAGAAGGCCATGGACTTCTTGCCCTCAGGAATGCCCTTGCCGCGGTAGATGTCGAACAGTGCCACGCTGCGGAGCAGCTTACCGCCGGCCTTCTGGATGCAGTCTTCCAGCTGGGCCACGGTCAGGCTCTCGTCGCAGACCAGGGCCAGGTCGCGGCTGACGGAGGGATACTTGGGCAGCGGCGTGTAGGTCGGTTCCGGCAAACACAGGTTAAAGAGCTGGGTGAAGTTGACCTCGGCGCAGTAGACCTCGGCGTCAATGTCGTAGTTCTGGCAGACCAGGGGATGGACCTGGCCCAGATAGCCCACATCCACACCGGCGACAGTGACCTTGGCGCAGCGGCCGGGATGATAGGAGGGATTGTCCTGAACGGCGGTGTAGCTGGCCTTGGGTAGCCGCAGGCCGGCGAAAACGGCCTCCAACTCGCCCTTCAGGGTGAAGAAGGTCTCGCCCGCGCCGTAGGTGCCGAGGAGCAGCATCTTCGGCTCCTGGGGCAGGGCCTCGCCCTCCACCGGCAGATAAATCTTGGCCAGCTCATAGAGCTTGGCAGCCTTGTTGTGGTAGGCGTTGTTGCGGCTGAGAATCTCCAGCATGGAGGGCAGGGCGATGGTCCGCATAATAGAGGTGTCTTCGCCCAGGGGATTCTGGATGCGCAGGGTATTCCGCAGAGGGGAGTCCGCGGGCAGGCGGATCTGGTCAAACACCGTGGGAGAGGTGAAGGAGTAGGTGATGATCTCACTGTAGCCTAGGGCACGGCACAGGGATCCGGCCTTGGCCTCGGCCTGCATCAGGGGCGTGTAGCCGCCCTGGGTGGAGGTCTTGAAGGCGGTGGTGGGAATCTCATTGTAGCCATAGCTGCGGCCCACCTCTTCTGCGATGTCGGCCATGAGGTTCAGGTCCGGCCGGAAGGAGGGCACCAGAATGGTGTCGCCCTCCACGGGAATCTCCAGGCGGTTCAGGTATTCCACCATCTGCGCTCTGGAAATGTCGGTGCCCAGCAGCCGGTTGATCTTCTCCGGCTCCAGGGGCAGGGTCTTGGGCGCGGGCACATAGTTGATGACGTCGATGATGCCGTCCAGCACGTCGCCGACATTCAGCAGCTCCACCAGCTCGCAGGCCCGCTGGACCGCGGGGACCGTCAGCAGGGGATCCAGGCCCTTTTCAAACTTGCCGGAGGCTTCGGTCCGCATACCCAGGGCCAGAGCCGTCTGGCGGATGGAGGTGCCGTTGAAGTTGGCGGATTCGAAGACCACGGTGGTGGTGTCGTCCACGATTTCGGAGTTTTCGCCACCCATGACACCTGCCAGACCGATGGCCCGGCTATCGTCGGCGATGACCAGCATACCAGGGGTCAGATTGCGGACGCTGCCGTCCAGGGTGGTCAGGGTCTCACCGGCTTCGGCCTCCCGGACCACGATTTTCCCGGAGGTGATATAGCGGTAGTCAAAGGCGTGCATGGGCTGGCCGTATTCCAGCATGACATAGTTGGTGATGTCCACGATGTTGTTGATGGGGCGCACGCCGTTGGCCCGCAGCCGCTGGCGCAGCCACTTGGGGGAGGGGCCGATCTTCACGTTGGCCACCATCCGGGCGGTGTAACGGCTGCACAGGTCCGCGGCGGGAACCTCCACATCCAGCTTGTCAAAGATGCTGCCAGCCTTGGAGCCGTGGACCACGGGCTCATGGTGCCGCATGGGCAGATGGAAGGCCGCGGCGGCCTCCCGAGCCAGGCCGATGATGGAGTAGCAGTCGGGCCGGTTGTTGGTGATTTCAAATTCCACGACGGTGTCGTCGTTGCCGATGACCTCGTTGATGTCCTGGCCCACATGGCAGTCCTCACCGTTGAGGATCCAGATGCCGTCTTCATAGGCGCCGGGCAGATCGTTCTGGGTCAGACCCAGCTCCAGATAGGAGCAGAGCATGCCGTTGGACTTCTCGCCGCGGAGCTTGCCTTTGGTGATGTGGACGCCGCCGGGCAGCCAGGAATTGTGGAGCGCGGCGGGCACCAGGTCGCCTTCCTGGACGTTCTGGGCGCCGGTGACGATCTGGACCGGTTCCTCCTGGCCCACGTCCACCTGGCAGATCCACATGTGGTCAGAATTGGGATGGCGGACCATGCTCAGCACCTTGCCCACTACCACGTTCTTGATCTCCGCGTCCATGCGCTCGTAGGTCTCCACCTTCTGGCCGAAGACGGTCAGGGTCTCCACGAATTCTTTATCGGAAACGTGGCGCAAATCCACGAATTCCTCATTGATCCATTTTCTGTTCAGCTTCATTTCGCACCCTCCTCAGAACTGGTTCAGGAACCGGACGTCGTTGTCGAAGATGAGACGCAGGTCGTTGATGCGCAGACGGCCCATGGCCATGCGCTCCAGGCCCATGCCGAAGGCGAAGCCGGAATACTTCTCCGGGTCGATGCCGCAGTTCTCCAGAACCTTGGGATGGACCATGCCCGCGCCCAGCAGCTCGATCCAGCCCTCGCCGTGGCAGGTGGAGCAGACCTGACCGTCCACCTCGCCGGTGCCTTGGCACTTGTGGCACTGCATGTCCATCTCGCAGCTGGGCTCGGTGAAGGGGAAGTGGTGGGGACGGAACCGCATGACGGAGTCCTCGCCGTAGATCCGCTTCATCAGGGTGGTCAGTGCGCCCTTCAAATCGCCCATGGTGATGCCTTCATCCACCACCAGACCTTCGATCTGGTGGAACATGGGGGAGTGGGTGGCGTCAGCTTCGTCCTTACGGAACACGCGGCCGGGAGCCAGCATGCACAGGGGCGGCTTGTGATTTTCCATAAACCGAATCTGCATGGGGCTGGTCTGGGTCCGCAGCAGCAAAGAATCGTCATCCGTGAAATAGAAGGTGTCGCTGCGGTCCCGGGAGGGATGGCCTTCTTCAATATTCAACCTGGTAAAGTTGTAGCTGGCCAGCTCCACCTCGGGGCCGTCCACCACTTGGTAGCCCATGCCCACAAAGATGTCCTTGATCTCCTGGAGGACCATGTTCATGGGATGCTGATGGCCCAATGCCACCGCTTCGCCGGGGATGGTCACGTCCACGGCCTCGGCCTGCAAACGGACCTCCATGGCTTTGGCGGCCAGATGGGTCTTGGCCTGCTCCAGGGTCTCCTCAATGGCGGCCCGGACGTTGTTGGCTACCTGTCCCATGACAGGCCGTTCCTCCGGGGAAAGCTTGCCCATCTGCTTCAGAACAGCGGTCAGCTCGCCCTTCTTGCCCAAATAACGGACCCGCAGGGCTTCCAGCTCCTGCCCGTCCGCCGCCGCGTTCAGAGCGGCCAGAGCCTCGCTCCGAATTCGTTCCAGCTGCTGCTTCATGTTTGGATCTATCTCCTTTAAAAGTAATTACAAAATAAAAAAGCCCTTCATCCCGTAAGGGACGAAAGACCATACTTCCGCGGTACCACCCAGAATTCGCCTGACAGCGCACTTTCCACCGTTAACGGAGTCACCCGGCAAGCCCTACTGCTGTTTCAGGCCGCAGCTCCCGAGAGAACGCCTCAGATCCACGGCAGACGGTTCCACCAACCCCGTCCTCTCTTTGGCCGTGCGCCGATCCTTGACAGCTCGTTCATCGCTTTTTACCACATTACGCCTTATTATAACACAGTTTCCCAGGGCTTGCAAGAAGGAATTTTGTGGAGTATAATTCAATGTGCAATGGACAATTCGGAGTCAATCCGTAGGGGTGGCTATCAGCCGCCCCCATGGATCACGTTGGATTTTACGGGAAAGGAGCCGCTTCTATGAAACCTGCCTGGATCTGCCGCCGCACGTCTGCCGCCTTGGTCCAAGACTGTTTCCCACCCCGGGACCCGGAGTCCCATAAGGGCGACTACGGCAAAGTCCTGCTGCTGTGCGGCTCCGAGGGGTTCGCCGGTGCGGCTGCCCTGGCGGCCAAAGCGGCGCTGCGGAGTGGCAGCGGTCTGATCTACACCGGCGTGCCCCAGGCAGTCTATCCCATCGTGGCCGCTAAGCTGGACGCGCCCATGGCCTTTCCCTTGCCGGACAAGGACGGCAAGCTGTCCCCGGACGCCCTCCCGGAGATTCTCAAACGGCTGGAAACGGTGGACGCCTGCCTGCTGGGTCCCGGCCTGGGCCGGTCGCCGGGGGTGGACGCCCTGGTTTTGGAGGTCATACGCCATTGCCGGGTTCCCCTGGCCCTGGACGCTGATGGCATAAACGCCGCAGCCGGGCATATAGATGTACTGCGCGGAGCGGCCTGTCCTCTGATTTTGACGCCCCATGAAGGGGAATTCCGACGCCTGACCCGGAAAGCGGAGAAAGACCGAATCGACGGCGCCCGAAATCTGGCCTTTGAGACCGGCGCGGTGATCCTGCGAAAAGGCCATACGACGGTCATCACCGATGGGGAACAAACTTATGTCAACCGAACGGGCAACGCCGGTATGTCCACCGGCGGCAGCGGCGACGTCCTGTCCGGCATTTTGGTTTCCATTCTGGGCCGCGGGATTCCGGCCTTGGAAGCGGCCGCCGCGGCGGCCTGGCTCCATGGACGGGCCGGAGACCTGGCGGCGGTGCGGCTGGGCCAGTATGCCATGGGTCCCGGCGATCTGTTGGACGAGCTTCCGCGACTTTTGCCGTAGCGGATGTGATGGAATGCGCTTCAAAAAACTTGGAACCCTGGCCCTGCTTTTGACAATACTCACCGGCTGCGCCGGAACGGAACTGGCGAAGCCCTCCCAAAAGGCGTTGGATTTTCGGACGGCCCTGATGGACGCCGGTGGCTGCCGTTTCACCGCGGACGTCACCGCCGACTACGGCGCGCGGGTCTATGCATTTACCCTGGACTGCGATTATACCGTGGACGGCGAAGCCCATCTGACCGTGACTGCGCCGGAAAACATCGCCGGAATTGCCGCCACGGTCTCTTCCGACGGAGCCGCAGTGGAATTTGACGGGGCGGCATTGGACTTCGGACAGATGGCCAACGGCTATGTGGCCCCCCTGGCTGCGCCGTGGCTCCTTGGAAACTGCTGGACGGCGGAATACATCAGCAGCGCCGGCCCGGACGGAGACCTGGAGCGGGTGACTTATTTGCAGGGCTACAATGAGGAAGAGTTGACCCTGGATACCTGGCTGGACCAAACCGGCACGCCGGTCCGCTGCGAAATCAGCTGGAACGGCAGCCGCTGCCTGACCGTCGATCTGACTAACTTCCAGTTCGGCATGTCCTGACATGCAATCCCCCTCGTGCAACCTGTAGGGGCGGCTATCAGCCGCCCGCATGGGGCATGGGGGTTACACAAAGGAGACTCTATGAAACTTTTAAAGCGTACCTGGGCCGATGTGTCTCTGGACCATCTGGCATACAACTATTCTCAGATCAAAAGCCATATCCCGGAGAATTGTAAATTCCTCGGCGTTATCAAGGCCGACGCCTACGGCCACGGCGCCGTGCCGGTGAGCCATGCCCTGGTGGATCTGGGGGCCGGCTATCTGGCGGTCTCCAATCTGGAGGAGGCGGTGCAGATTCGCCGGGGCGGAATCCGCGCGCCCCTGCTGATTCTGGGCTATACGCCGCCCATGTATGCCGAGAATATGATCTATCTGGACCTGACCCAGGAGATCCACTCCCTGGAGTACGCGAAACAGCTCAACGACGCCCTCAGCGGCACCAATTTTATTCTGAACGTCCACCTGAAGCTGGACACAGGCATGACCCGCATCGGCTTTACGGCCTACGGCGAGGAAGCGGACCTGGCGGCTCTGCTGGAGGCGGCCCGGCTGCCGCACCTCCATGTGGAGGGGGCCTTCATGCACTTCTGCGTGGCGGACAGCCGGGATCCAAAGGATGTGGACTTTACCCGCCTGCAATACCGCCGCTTCCGGGAGGCTCTGGACTATCTGGCGGAAAACGGCGTGAAGCCGGAGATCTGCCACTGCTGCAACAGCGGCGCGACTTTGCTGTATCCTGAGTATGCCATGGATATGGTGCGGCCCGGAATTATGACCTACGGCCTCTATCCTTCGGAGGATACCCGGGATATCCTGGATTTGCAGCCCGTGCTTTCTCTCTATACTACCGTCTCTCAGATTCGCGTTATCCCCGCCGGAACCGCCGTCAGCTATGGCAGAACCTATACGACTCCTTCGGAACGGCGGATCGCCGTCCTGTCCATCGGCTATGCCGACGGCCTCTCCCGGAGCCTCTCCGACCGGGTCTGCTTCCTGCTGCGGGACCGTCTGGTGCCTGTGGTGGGCCGCATCTGCATGGATATGTGTATGGTGGATGTGACCGAGGTTCCCGAGGCCCAGGTCGGGGACGAGGTGACCATTCTGGGCGGCGATTTGACCTGCGACGCCCTGGCCCAAAAGCTGGATACCATCTCCTATGAGGTCCTGTGCAGCATCAATAAGCGCATCCCGCGCATCTACCTGCAAAACGGCCGCGCTTCGGAGATCTTGCAGTATATCGTCTGATGGGTTTGTACCATTTCAAGGCTCCCGGCATAGAATGCATCGGGAGCCTTTTGGTTGTATAAAAAAACCACTGCGTGGGAGAATATAAGTAGCCCTCGCCGGTACCGCCGCCCTGCGGAACGGCGAAGCCACTATTTTTCGCGGAGTGTGAAGCGAATGGACACCAACGTAAAACGAGGCGATATTTTCTACGCCGATCTCAGCCCTGTTGTCGGCAGTGAACAGGGCGGCACACGGCCGGTTCTCATTGTGCAGAACGACACCGGCAACAAGCATTCCCCCACGGTGATCGCCGCGGCCATCACCAGTCAGACCGGGAAGGCCAAGCTGCCGACCCATATCTCCCTGACAGGCAGGGAAGTGGGGCTGACCAAGGATTCGGTCGTCCTGCTGGAGCAGATCCGCACCATCGATAAACGGCGTCTGCGGGAACATATGGGCCATGTGGACGACCGTCTGATGAATCAGATCGACTCTGCCATTGCCGTCAGCTTCGGGCTGCAGAACAGGTGATACAGAAGAACCCTCCCGCATATGTTTATGTGGGAGGGCTTTTCTATGGAATTTCCTGTGATGTTTCAGGGCAGGACGATCGGCGCCTGCCGGGTGGAGGAACAGGGCCTCTATTGGCATATTCGCTGCCGCTGTGAAATCCTGTCGGACCGGGTGGAGCGGCTCTACTGGGGCAGCGTAAGGCTGGGGGTCCTGGAGCGGGAGGGGGACTTCCTGACTCTGGACCGGCGTCTGTCCAAGCAGTCTCTGCCGGGCTTCCCGCCAAGGGACGGCGTGCTGTCTCTGGAGCCGGATCTGGAACCGTGGCAGGGAACGGTGCTGGACTGCCCTATGCCGCCCGGTTTCCTGAAACGGGAGCCGCGCCGGGTCAAGCTGCTGTTTCCGTTCTCGCCGGAGCGGCCTTTCCCTTGTATGCCCCTGTTCTGCTTCTTCGCGCTGGACGGCCCCTACTGGAGCCTGCCGCTGGACGAGGCGGGCACACCGCAGCTCAGCCCATGCGCTGCCGGAGAAAGAGAGCCAGACATAGCTGTGCAATCAGAATCGCCGGAACGCCCAGGGTAAACTTCTTGTGCTTTGTCTTGTGCCGGAAGAAATACATACCCAGCAAGGCCCCAATGCTGCCGCCTAAGGCCGCGGAACCGAGCAGGGCGGCCTCCGGAATTCGCCAGCGGTGATGGATAGCTTTTTGCTTGTCAAGGAGCATCAGAAGAAAGGCCGCCGCGTTGACGGTCAGGAGATAATATAAGATGTATCGCATATCAAGTTCCTTTCGGAGGTGGAGTGATGAAAATTTGTTCCCTGTTGTTGTGTCTTGTGCTGCTTCTGTCCGGCTGCTCTGCCGCCGCCCCGGTGTGGGAGACCGTGGACGACGTCATGCCGGCCCAGCCGGCCGGTTCCTGGCTGGATCAGGCCAGCACCATCCTCATCGGCGTGCCGGAGGGATTGGAGCTGCTGGCCTCTGCGGACGGATACTGCCTCTACGGCGACCCGTCCGGCGACTATGAGGTGGAAACCAGTATCTACCTGGCCTCCAGCCTGGACAGCGCGGTCCGCCAGCTATCCGGCTATGACGCGGACCGTCTGCTGATCATTGAGACCACCCGGTTCAATCTGCCGGAGTATCATTTCGCCTGGTATTCGGAGACAGAGGAAGGCGGCCGGTTGAATCAGGCCGATCTGGTCCTGGATGGAACCAGCTGCTATGCCGTGGTCTGCAGCAGCCTGGAAGCCTCCGGCAACGCCTACGACCAGGAGACCCGCCAGGTGTTTTCCTCCTTCGGCCTGTACTTCGACGAGGGCGTCTGAGTCATTGTATCATAAGTTCCCGCCGAATACAAATTGACACTTGGAAATTATCCATGATATAATCACTCCAAGAAGGAGGGATGTCCCATGTGGAACGGCTATTCGGGCCTGTTTCAAAGTCTGAAACGGGTTACGGTGAAGGCGTACCGGCGAATCTTTTCCCGTCGGAGCGACAGCGGCCTGACGACCTCCGAGGTGTTCGGCCTCTACATCATCGATCTGTTGGACGGGCCGACCATCAAGGATTTTGCGGGCTATATGGGCATTTCTCAGCCAAACGCCACCTATAAAATCAACGCGCTGGTGGAAAAGGGCTATGTGGATAAAACGGTTTCCGACACAGACCGGCGGGAGTGCCACCTGTTCACCACGAAGAAATGTAAAAAGCTCCTGAAAGGAGACAGCCGCGACGTGGAGGAAATCGAAGCGGCCCTGAAAGCCCGCTTCACGGAAGCGCAGCTGGAGCAGGCCAAAGAAGTCTTTGATGCAGTCCTGGAGATTCTAGAAGAAAGCGAATAAAAAACTGTCATGACAGGCACAAAACCTGGTCATGACAGTTTTTTGCATCCACCGGCAAAGAAAATCAGGATCTGGCAGAGAGGGCGTAGGAGCGGCTATCAGCCGCCCGCCGGCAGAGGCCGATTACAGGCGGCTGACAGCCGCCCCTACGGAACGCTGTTCAAGTGCGTCTGGCCCTTCCAATACCGATTTTCCTGCCCACGATCTGTGGTCATGAATCTTCCAGAATACATCTTACCGCGACCCGGTTCTGGCCGCCCACGGTACAGGTAAACAGGGTCAGGTCCCAGTCGCCGGACTCCATGGCTTCGATGTCTGTGGGGCCCAAAATCTCCGTTTCGGCCACCTGGCATGGGAACACGTTGCCGTCCGCATCGGTGAAGATCACGCCGTCGCCGGGCTGCAGGTCTATGAGGCTTGCAAACTGGCTGCGGTAGTTATGACCGGCGATAACCAGATCGCCGCTGTACATGGAGCCGCTGTAGCGGCAGGGGACCAGCTTCAGGTTGCCATAGCTCCATTCACTGATAATGGGCAGGAGCAGCTCCAGGGCCGGGATTTCCAGCAGTCCGATATAGTCCCGCCCGTCGATCTTCACTGTGGGCATCTCCATGCCGGGAAAGCGCACATAGTCCGGCACAGCGTCGCCTTTGACCACCAGTGGCGCGTCGTCCGCGGCCCCGGCTGGGGCCAGGGACGCGGCCATCTGCGGCTCTGCCTCCAGCATTGCCTCGGATATTTCATAGGCGGCCTCTCCGGCACGGCGTTCCTGCCAGAGGTTCCGGATTGTCAGAAACAGGGCCGCTGCAAGCAGCAGCAGCCCTGTGGTCATCCAGATGATGCCGGATCTTTTTAGTTTGTTACGATTTTTCATGGGATTCACCGTTTTTTTTGCATTTGATCCATCCAATGAGAAACAGCAGAATCCCGCCGATGGTCAACACCGGGATGGGCCACCAGAGCAGCCCTGTCTGCGGCAGCACATTGGAGCCGCCGCCGGGCCTGGTGGGATTCGTGGGAATGTCCGGCGTGCCCGGTATTTCAGGCGTTTCCTCGTAGGTGTTGACGATGTAGAGGGTATTGCCGTCCCTGCTGTAGCTGTCCTGATATCCTTTTGGTACATTCAGTTCCGCCACGGTCCAGCTGTGGCCCGTGGGCAGGTTGGCCCAGGTGTATTGCCATCTGTTGTTATGAGGAAGGGTCACAGTATCATAAAGCTTGCCATCCATGTAGAGAGCTGCGGTGATGGATTGGGGCCGTTGGTTATTGTGACCGTCGTCCAGCCAGGTTTTTTTCACGGTGATGGAGGTTTCCTGCTCGTTGGGTGGCCATTCATCTGTTTTGGGGTACACCGTCACATGATATTGCCACTGGTCTGCATCGTCCAAATCGGGAAGGCTTACCAGGAAAGGCTCCGGCGTGCCGCGCCAGTAGGACTGTCCAAGGACCAGATACAGGCCTGTGTCCAGACCGGAAAAGGATAGAGCTCCGTTTTTGGTTGTGCCTTTTTGCAGCGGCTGCACGTTATCCCGGTCCACAATGGCGTTCAGGTTTGGAATCAGCACATCCCAATCTCCCGTGTCCACCATGGTTTGGAGCCAGGGATAGTCCGCGAATTTCCCGGTCAGGGTAAAATGAGCGGTATCAGAGACTGTGGCAACCTGGTAGAGCTGGAACGTGACGCCGTCATCCCTGTAGGAAATGGTCAGCGAGGTTTCCTTGCTGGTGTCAATTCGCCCGTAGGCCAGCGCGGTTGTGGACAGCAGGGAAACCACCAGGAGCAGGCAGAGCAACGCGGCGGAAAGCCTGTATTGTTTCATAAAGGGTTCCTCCCAAAGAGGTATAATTCTCTCTGTAGGGGATGCATATATGCGTCCCGCTGCAAGAGGCGCGTCTCAAAGGACAAAATTATTTTTTCTTTTTCCTCTTATTCCCGCTGAACAGCACGATTACCAGCAGAACCAGCAGCATAGGTACGGCCACCAGAGGCGCGACAATGATTGGCTCAATCTGCAAGGCGTCGGCAGTGACGCGGATGGTCTGGGCTGTTTCCTGATTCTCTATCCGGTGCCCGCGGACCAAAAGTCGGTGGGTGTTGATGCCGTAAGGCGTGCAGGTGACCAGGGTGCAGTAATCCTTGCCTGCTTCGATGGCCAGCGCATCCAATTCATAAGGTTCCACAATGAGAATCTGGTCCACCTCATAGGTCAGCGTCTCGTCCAGCACCCGGAGCAGG
>CAMEIU010000056.1 GCA_945918815.1 uncultured Clostridia bacterium | reverse complement strand
CTGCAGCCATTGGTAACGCTCCATCACCGCGCCGATTCCAAAGAAGCAGGCAAAGGCCAGCGTCACATCAAAGAAAATGACGATCCAAGCAGTAAGCAAGGCACGGCGGCGTGTGTGGGTCAACGCGGAGTTTATCACAAACAAATTCTGCAGACCAATGGGAGCCACATAGGCAAGCCCCATGGTCAATCCCTGAAAAAAATATCCCATTGTTGTTCCCGCCTATCGTTTTATATGAAAAGGGCCGGGGCTTTACCCCGGCCCAAATTCTTATGGTTTTTACATCTGAACCCGGTGATAGACCTTCTTGCCCTTGCGGACCATGATGCCATCGCCGGACAGGTCGTCGGCGGTGTAGCGGGTATTTACGTCGGACACCTTCTCATCGTTGACGGTAACGCCGCCCTGCTCCACCAGACGGCGAGCTTCCTTCTTGGAGGGAGCCAGCTTGCAGGTGACCATCAGGTCCAGAATACCGATGGAGCCGTCGGTGAGGTTGTCAGCGGTGAGAGTAGTGGTAGGCACGTTGCTCATGTCGCCGCCGCCCACAAACAGAGCCTTGGCCGCGTCCTGAGCCTTCTTGGCCTCCTCTTCCCCGTGGACCAGCTTGGTGAGCTCAAAGGCCAGGATCTCCTTGGCAGTGTTGAGCTGGCTGCCCTCCCACTTGTCCATCTCGTCGATCTGCTCCAGAGGCAGGAAGGTGAGCATACGCAGGCACTTGAGCACATCCTGATCGCCCACGTTGCGCCAGTACTGATAGAACTCGTAGGGAGAAGTCTTGTTGGGATCCAGCCACACGGCGCCCTTGGCGGTCTTGCCCATCTTCTTGCCCTCGGAGTTCAGGAGCAGCGTGATGGTCATGGCGTGGGCATCCTTGCCCAGCTTGCGGCGGATGAGTTCGGTGCCGCCCAGCATGTTGGACCACTGGTCGTCGCCGCCGAACTGCATGTTGCAGCCGTAGTGCTGGAACAGGTAGTAGAAGTCGTAGGACTGCATGATCATGTAGTTGAACTCCAGGAAGCTCAGGCCTTTCTCCATCCGCTGCTTGTAGCACTCGGCCCGAAGCATGTTGTTGACGGAGAAGCAGGCGCCCACATCCCGCAGCAGCTCCACATAGTTCAGGTTCAGCAGCCAGTCGGCGTTGTTGATCATCAAGGCCTTGCCGTCGGAGAAGTCGATGAATCGCTCCATCTGCCGCTTGAAGCAGGCTGCGTTGTGGTCGATGTCCTCTTTGGTCAGCATTTTCCGCATGTCGGTCCGGCCGGAGGGATCGCCGATCATGGCGGTGCCGCCGCCGATCAGGGCGATGGGCTTGTTGCCCGCCATCTGGAGCCGCTTCATCAGGGTCAAAGCCATAAAGTGGCCGGCGGTCAGGCTGTCGGCAGTGCAGTCAAAGCCGATATAGAACGTGGCCTTGCCGTTGTTGATCATGTCCTTGATCTGGTCTTCATTGGTCACCTGGGCAATGAGGCCCCGTGCAATCAGTTCGTCGTAGAGTGTCATTTTCTCGAAAATCCTTTCTGTTTCAAAATCAAAACGCCCTCTGTCCTTTCAGACAGAGGGCGTCGGAACGCGGTACCACCTCAGTTTGCCGTTTCCTCACGGAGACGGCCTCACGGAGTTCAAAACTCCCACGCTGTAACGGGCGCGCCCGTCCCGCCCTACTCCAAGTTCAGGCAGGCCGCTCCGGGATGTAATTCGCCGGTGTTCCTTGCTTCCTTGCACCCACCGGAAGCTCTCTGAAAGGATTGGCCGGTTACTTCTTCCCATCCTCGCGTATGGCTATTTGCTATCGTAGCAAAGAACAGGGAAAATGTCAAGAAAGAATTGAAACGGGAAAAATTTCCCTGTGATGCGTGTTAGGAAGAACTCTGTAGGGGACGCATATATGCGTCCCGCTGAGGGAAGCCGCGTCCTACAGGCGGTCTATTCCTTTGTGGTGTGGGGCGCGGAGATTTCGAGATAGACGTGGCCTTCGGTGGCTTCCACCTGCTGGGGCCAGGGGGCGGACCGGAAGCCCAGGCGGTCGTAGAGAGCCAGGGCCTTTTCGTTGCGGATATCCGGGTCCACATAGGCCCGCTTTGCGCCGCCCGCATGGAAGGCCGCGTCCAATGCGAAGGAAAGGGCGGCCGAGGCAATGCCCTGTCCCCGTGCTTCCGGCAGCAGCTTGATATCCATGGCGGCCAGACCAGTCTCGTCCACCTCATAGAAGGTCTCGCCGCAGTAGCGGCCGTGCTCGTAAACAGACCAGTGCTGCCGCTT
Organism: uncultured Clostridia bacterium; assembly: GCA_945918815.1. GTDB lineage: Bacteria > Bacillota > Clostridia > Oscillospirales > Oscillospiraceae > Avoscillospira. The sequence goes on along the minus strand of CAMEIU010000056.1, from coordinate 9,016 downwards.
CGGCGGCTGCTGGACCCAGGGAAGCCAGTTGCTTTCCAGGTTTTCCAGCGTTTCATGAAGTCCCTCCGGGAACCCGACAGACACCATCACCCCCGGATCCGCCCAGAGCCGCTGGACGTTCAAAAGATCGGAAAGACCGGTCAGATGGATATCCAAATCGGTTCTGACCGCTTGCACAGGTTTTAAAGCAGACATAGGCACTTCCTTTCCAACAAAGCGCCCTCGTGCCCACTGTAGGGGCGGCTATCAGCCGCCCGCTTGGGGCACGCGGGTCGAAAAATCAATTCGCCAGCATTTCCTCCGCACTTTTCAGCGTGGTCTCCGTGATCTCCGCGCCGCCGATGATTCTGGCGATCTCCTTTTTGCGGCCCTCCTTGTCCAGGGGCGTCACCTGGGTGTAGGTGCGGCCGCCGTGTTCGGATTTGGCGATGAGCAGATGGTTGTCCGCTGCGGCGGCAATCTGGGGCAGATGGGTCACGCAGAGAACCTGCTTGGTCCTTGCCACGGAGCGGAGCTTTTCCGCCACCTTCTGGGCGGCCCGGCCGCTGACGCCCGCGTCTACCTCGTCGAAGATCAATGTGCCCACCTGGTCCCGCTCGGCCAGTACGTTCTTGATGGCCAGCATGATTCTGGCCAATTCGCCGCCGGAGGCCACCTTGCTCATGGGCTTTAAGGCTTCACCCACATTGGCGGTCATGAGAAACCGCACCAGATCCATGCCGCTGGCCGCCATGGGCTGTTCCTCAAACTGGCAGACAAATTGCGCCTTGGGCATGTCCAAGGCCGCCAGCTCGGCGCAGAGCCGGGTCTCCAGCTTTTTTGCGGCCGTCAGACGGACCTGCCGCAGCTGGAGTCCGGCCTCTTCGGCGGCCTTGGTCAGACCGGCCAGCTCCTTGGAGAGCTGCTCGATCCGGTCGCTGGCAAATTCAATTTCCTCCAATTCCTGTTTGGCATGGTCCAGGTATTGAAGAATGTCCTCCACGCTGCTGCCGTATTTCCGGCGCAGCCGGTGGATCACATCCAGGCGGCTTTCGATATGCTCCAGCTCGTCGGCGGAGTAGGCGAGGCTGTCCATATGGTCCCGCAGCTCCTCCGCCACATCCTGAACGGAATACACCAGGTCCGACAGCCGCTCCGACAGGGCGGCCAGGCTGCCATCATACCGGGTGATGCGGCTCAAAGCATGCTCCGCCTCACCCATGAGCCCGGAGGCGCCCTCCTGGTCCTCGTCGCCGTAGAGGGCGGCAACGGCCCGGGCCAGTCCCTCCGACAGCTTTTCGGAATTTTGCAGCAGCTTCCGCCGGTCCTCCAGGGCCTCGTCCTCGCCGGGCTTCAAATCGGCCCGTTCGATCTCTTCAATCTGGTATTCCAGAGCCTCCACCCGGCGGAGCTTCTCGCTCTCGTCCATGGACAGCCGCTGAATCTCCCGCTGCACATTCTGGACCTTGGCAAACCGCGCCTGATAGTCCTGCAATTCCACCTCATCCTGGGCGAACAGATCCAGATAGACCAGATGATTGGCCTCGTCGAAGAGCTGCTGGGAATCGTGCTGGCCGTGGATGTTCACCAATTGACCGCCCAGCTTTTTCAGCATGGCCACCGTCACCGGGCAGCCGTTGACCCGGCAGGCGTTCTTGCCGTCGGCAAAGATTTCCCGCTGAATCAGAAGCTCCTGGGAATCGTAGGACACCCCGGTTTCCCGAAACCAGGAATATTCCGGCACGTCCTGAAACAGGGCGCTGACAAAGGCCTTCTGACTGCCGGTGCGGATCACGTCCCGGTAGGTCCGCTCGCCGAGGATGGCGGAAATTGCGTCGATGACGATGGATTTGCCCGCGCCGGTCTCGCCGGTCAGCACGTTGAAGCCCCGGTCAAAGTGAATGTCCGCCTGCTCGATGACCGCGATATTCTCAATATGCAGCAGGTTCAGCATGGAACCTCACCTCTCATGCGAATCAAGATTGAAATTGCTTGGAAAACAAGAAAAAGATCTGTAGGGGCGGCATATATGCCGCCCGTCTGGCAGCCGGTTCCGGGATGCAGCTGCCTGCAACGGGACGCATATATGCGTCCCCTACAGAGGTCTTTCGATTGCGCGCCTATGTGGAGATCTGCTTTTTGATGTCCACGCACAGGGCCGCGGCGGAAGCCGTGTCCCGCATGAGAATGAAAGCGGTGTCGTCGCCGGCCAGGGTGCCCACCAGATGCTCCACATGCATGGCGTCCATGGCGGCGCAGGCGCCCGGGGCCAGGCCGGGCATGGTTTTGATGACCACGATGTTCTGAGCGTAGTCGCAGTGCAGCACGCACTGCCGGAAAATGCTGTCCAGCTTTTCGGAATGGGCGGCGCCGGCCTGCTTGGGCACGACGCTGTAGCGGTAAGCGCCGTTGGATCCCAGCTCCTTGATGATGTGCAGCTCCTTGATATCTCTGGAAATAGTAGCCTGCGTGGCGGCGAAGCCACAGGCTTGCAGCTCCAGCAGAAGCTGTTCCTGGGTTTCAATGTTCGTGCTCTCAATCAATTCCAGGATCTTGGCCTGTCTGTTTCGCTTCATTGGCTTACTCCTTGTCCCACATTAAATTTCTGGTTGATGATCTGATAAAAGCTGGTCTCTTTCAGCCGGACCAGCCGGGTTTCCTGTTCGGACCGGCGGACGGTAACCACGTCGTCGGCGTTCAGGCGGAAGGCGCGGCCGCCGTCCACGGAGAGGAAGGCGTTCCGGCGGCCGATCTTGCCCACCCGGACGCTGATGGTCCGCCAGGGGGCGGTGACGATGCACTTGGCCTGAATGGCGTGGGCGCAGATGGGCGTGATGAGGATGTTCTGGGCCGACGGCTCCACAATGGGTCCGCCTGCGGACATGGAGTAGGCGGTGGAACCGGTGGGCGTGCTGATGATGACGCCGTCGCCGGAGAAGCTGGTGGCCTCCACGCCGTCGCACTCCACGGACATCTGAATGACCCTTGCCACCGCGCCCTTGGTGATGGCCGCGTCGTTGAGGGCCGTCTCGTCGAACAGGGTGCGCCCCTCGTTCTGCACCGTGGCCCGCAGCATCATCCGTTTTTCCACCTGATAGTCGCCGGTGGCCAGCCGGGCCAGCAGGGGCAGCTCCGTGGCCTCCAGCTCCGCCATAAAGCCCATGGTTCCGATGTTGACCCCGAGAATGGGTACATGGTGCCGCGTGGCGATTTTGGAGGAGTGGAGAATGGTGCCGTCGCCGCCGAAGCAGACCAGGATGTCCGCCGTCTTGATCTCCCGGTGGAGATCGTAAAACTTCATGGTCTTCGGCAGCTCAAAGTTTTTATCCACATCAAAAGGCAGGCAAATTCTCGTTTCCACGCCGGTTTCTTTCAGAATCTCCGCCGCCTGTTCTACATATTTAAAATTTCGGTCCCGATAGGGGTTGGGCGTCATGACGATTTTCATTGGCTCCCCCCCAATGTCTTGTGGGCCTGCCGTACCAATTCCGCCGGATCCGGGAAGCAATGCTCGCCCGGCTGGAGGGACAGGTGTCCCAGAAATTCAATGTTGCCCTCCGGTCCCTTGACCGGGGAGAAGGTCAGATTTCGAATGGTGAAGCCCAGCTCCTTGGCCAGGGCCACGAAGGCCTCCAGCACCTCCTGATGGACCGCCGGGTCCCGGACCACGCCTTTCTTTCCGACCTTTTCTTTGCCCGCCTCAAACTGGGGCTTGATGAGACAGAGGACCTGGCCGGATTCCGGCTTCAGCAGCGTCTGAATCACCGGCAGTACCAGCTTCAGGGAGATAAAGGACACATCCACCACGGAAAGGTCCAGGGGCTCGCCAAGCATGTCCGGCGTCACATGGCGGATGTTGGTCCGCTCCATGACCACCACTCTCGGGTCACTGCGGATTTTCCAGGCCAGCTGTCCGTAGCCCACGTCAATGGCGAAGACCTTTTTCGCGCCCTGCTGCAGCAGGCAGTCCGTAAAGCCGCCTGTGGACGCGCCGGAATCACTGCACACAAATCCCGTGGGGTCCACGCCGAAATCCCGCAGAGCCTTTTCCAGCTTCAGGCCGCCGCGGCTCACATAGGGGCATATGCTGCCCCGCACCTCGATGGCGGCTTCGGCGTCGATGCTGGCTCCGGCCTTATCGGCCTTCTGCCCGTCCACATACACGTCGCCGCTCATGATCACCGCCTGGGCCTTGGCCCGGCTGTCGAAGTAGCCGCGCTCCACCAGGAGTATGTCCAGCCTTTCCTTATGCTTCATGGATCAAAAGCTCCTTTGCCGCTTCATAGATTCCCTGGGCGTCGACGCCCATCAGCCGCCGCAGATCTTTCAGGCTGCCGTGGGGCACAATGCCGTCCCGCAGGTTCAGAAGACGGCTCTTGGGGCACAGGCCCCGGGCCGAAAGTCCGGCCAGAATGTCCGTACCCAGGCAGCCGCTCCCGGCGGTTTCCTCCACCACCAGCAGGCGGCCTGTTTTGGAGACGGACGGCAGGATGCCGGACAGGTCCAGAGGCCAGATCTGCTCCAGCTTGACAATGGCCACCGCAATGCCTTCCTTTGCAAGACGCCCTTCGGCCTTTTTCACGTCGTTGATTGTGGTACCATAGGTTACAATGGTCAAGTCTGCCCCGTCCTGCATCAGAGCGGGGGAGGAGGCCGCCATGTAGTCGCCGTCGCCGCCCTTGGGATAGCGGATGGCCACAGGCCCCTCCAGGAACAGAATGGCCTTTTCCAGCAGCCGCCGCAGCTCTGCTTGGCTGGCGGGACAGAGAATCTGCATCCCCGGCACCTGCCGCAGGAAGCCCACGTCGAAGACACCGTGGTGGGTCTCGCCGTCCTCGCCCACGAGACCCGCCCGGTCCACGGCAAAGACCACATGGAGTCCCAGAAGTGATACGTCGTGAATCAGCATGTCCAGACTCCGCTGCAAAAAGGTGGAGTAGACCGCGAATACGGGAATCATGCCCTGCTTGGCAAGACCGGCCGCCATGCAGACTGCATGCTCTTCGGCAATTCCCACATCATAGAACCGCTTGGGGAAGGTGGCGGCGAATTCGCTGAGGCCGGTCCCTTGCTCCATGGCGGCGGTGATGGCGCAGATGCGCTTGTCCGTGAAAGCCAGCCGGGTCAGGGATTGACCGAAGGTCTCGGAAAAACAGGCTCCGGTGGGAGTGGGACTCAGACCGGTGACGGGATTGAACTTGCCCACGCCGTGGAACCGGGCGGGGGTGACCTCCGCCGGGATGTAGCCCTTGCCCTTGCGTGTGATGACGTGGAGCAGCACCGGCTCCCGCATCTCCCTGGCCTCCTTCAGCAGGAAGGTCAGCTTCTGCACGTCGTGGCCGTCCACAGGGCCCAGATACTGAAAGCCCATTTCCTCAAAGAGGGTCACGCCGATGAGACGGCGGCGGAGCCGGGTCTTCAGGGCGTGGGTGCATTGATAGAGCTTCTGTCCGCCCGGGACCTTTTTGGTGAACTGCCGGTAGACCTTTTTCAATCCGAAATAGCCCGGCTTCAGCCGCAGCAGGGACAGATGCTTGGCGATGGCCCCCACGTTGGGTGTGATGGACATGCCGTTGTCGTTGAGTATGACCACCAGCGGCTCGCCGCTCTCGCCGGCGTCGTTGAGGCCTTCGTAGGCCAGGCCGCCGGTCAAAGCGCCGTCGCCCAGGACGGCGGCCACGTCGTAGTCCTCCTGCCGCAGGGTCCTGGCCCGGGCCATACCCAACGCCACGGAAACCGCGTCGGAGGCATGTCCTGCGATAAAGGGATCGTGGCAGCTCTCCGCGGGCTTCGGAAAGCCCGCCAGGCCACCGAAGGTTCTGAGGGTGGAGAACTGCTCCATGCGGCCGGTGAGAATTTTATGGCCGTAGCTCTGGTGGCCCACGTCAAAGACCACCCGGTCCCGGCTGGTGTCGTACACCTTATGCAATGCCACCGTCAGCTCCACCACGCCCAGATTGGACGCCAGGTGGCCGCCGGTTTCGGCAATGTGCTGTATGAGAAAATCGCGGATCTCCTGACAGAGCTGCCGGTCTTCAGCCGGAGTCAGACGCAGAAGATCCGCCCTGGTGTGAATTTGCTCCAACATTTTGGTTCCTCCGGTCATTTGTGGCGGATCAGCCGCATCAACCGTTTGGGTGCGGATTTGACCGAATAGATCAGCCTGGCCGCCGTGTGGATAATGGCCGTGCTGTTGCTCATGGCGATGGACTTGCCGAAGGCTTTGCCGCCCACGGTGATTCCGGCCACCAGAGCCGACATCAAAAGCTGCACCGCCCGGGACAAAACTGTGGGCATGCCGATGACCGCCTGGGCCGCGATGACTGCCGAAGCGGAGCCGGAAATGACGCCGCAGATATCGCCGACCACATCGTTGCAAAAGGAGGAAACGCGCTCCGCTTTCCGAAGCAGCCGGATGGCCTCCGTGGCCTCCGGCATTTTTTTCGCCGCCATGGAATGAAAGGGCTTTTCATCCGCCGCCGTCACCGCCACGCCGATGATGTCGAACACCACGCCGATGAGAATGATCAGCAGCAAAACCCCGAAGGACAGCAGCAGGCCTCCTTCGGACAAGACCTCGTTGGAGAGCAGAGACATGGTGGCGGAAATGCCGATGGTGATTCCAAAGATCGAAGTGATCCACTTCCAGTCCGCCTTGATTTTCAGCTTCCCGGCTTTTCTGGACCGCTTCTCTATGTCGCGTTGCACAAAATTCCTCCCGTAGAATTAGAAAAAAGAACTGACCGGCTTGGTGTATCAATGGACAATGATGGTGTCACTTCGCGACGAATAAAAATTTATGGATGCACGAACAAGCAACACCCCTACGAATCGCCTGAAAGCGGGCAATTTCCGATCATCCGCGTAAGCGGATACATTCATTGTCCATTGTCAATTGTACATTGTCCATTGCCTTAAGGCGCAAGCCGGTGAATTTTAAAAGAAATAATGGCAACAGATAAGATTAAACTTACGGCTTAGGTCGGGTAGGCTTTCCCCGGACGCTGCTCTCTGTCGCCAGTCGAGTGGTTTCCCATTGAAGCATCCGTCTTCCCGTCGCCAAAGAAGCAACCCGATTGCCACTTAGTCCGTACTGCAATCCCTTATCCGCTCTATAAAAGACAGCCTAGGTGATTTCCACGGCAGCACAAACCGACTCTTATCCTCTTTTGCAAGCAGGCTTTCGAGAGGCAATATCACGCCTCGCCCCTGGCCGGGGGTCTGCGTGCCTGACACCTCTGTCCCGATCTGCTCACGCAAGGCAGGCTACTCTGCACACAGCGTTACGACACGGGGTCGGGTAGCACCGCAATACAGGTTCTCATCCTGCTCCGTACAGAAGTCGCGGACCACTGGGGAGTACGCTTCTGCACAAAAACAGGTCTCCGCAGAGGCAGGGTCGGGACCTCCATGCCATTGGAGGCCGCCCTCCCCCCGCAGGCGTAATTGTTACGCCTTCCTCCAGCACCCACCCCACACTGGGCGTATGAAGCAGGCACCAAAGGTTTCACAGTTATGCCCTTTAAAGGATTTTTAGGCCCTTCCTGGGAGCCGGCAGCGCCGACTAGGATACTGCGCCATTATTAGAAACAGTATAACACAGGATTTGTAAATATACAAGCGTTATTCAGATTGGAAAATCTGACGAATCGGCCGGAACCGGCACAATCCGGTCCTTGTACCGTTCCAGAAGGCCGCGGAGGACGGCCTTTCCTTCCTCGGTCATGTCCAGCAGCGGGCGGCGGGGCAGGCCTACGCCGTAGCCCAAAAGGTTCAACGCTGCCTTCACCGGGATGGGATTGACCTCCCGGAACAGGCCGTCGATCAAAGGCATCAGGCTGCATTGGAGCCGGCCGGCCTCCCGGTAGTCTCCTAGCTTACATAATTCAAACAGGCGCACGGTCTCCTTCGGACAGAGATTGCTGAGAACGGAGATGACGCCCTTGCCGCCCACAGCCGTCATGGGTACGATCTGGTCGTCGTTGCCGGACCAAATGTGGAGCTCCTCACCGCACTGCTCCAGGGTCCGCTGGACCTTGGGCAGGTCGCCGGATGCCTCCTTGACGCCGTTGATGTTGGGGTGCTGGCTCAGGGCCTTGTAGGTGTCCACGGTCATGTTGACGCCGGTGCGGGAGGGAACGTTGTAGACGATGACGGGGCAGGGGACCGTGTCGGCGATCATGGCGTAGTGGTCCACCAGCCCAACCTGGGTGGTCTTGTTGTAGTAGGGGTCATCAACAGCAGTCCGTCGGCCCCCATAGAGGCAGCGACACGGCTCATTTCCATTGCATGAGCCGTGTCGTTGCTTCCGGTGCCCGCGATGACGCGGATCCGCCGGTTGGTATATTGAATTGCGTGGGCGATGAGGCCCAGGTGCTCCTCCGTGGAGAGGGTTGCGCTCTCGCCGGTGGTCCCGCAGACCACCACGGCGGAGACGCCGCTTGCAATTTGCAGGTCCAGAAGCTGCTCCAGCTTCCGCATGTCGACAGTACCGTTTCGGAAGGGCGTCACCAAAGCGGTGCAGACCCCTTCAAAAACAGGCTGTTTCATGGGCAATTACTCCTTGTGGTCGATGTAGCCCTCGGCGCACAGCAGCTCGGCCAGCAGCACCGCGCCGCCGGCAGCGCCGCGGAGGGTGTTATGGGACAGGCAGACGAACTTGTAGTCATACTGGGTGTCGGGACGCAGACGGCCGATGGAAACGGCCATGCCGCCCTCCAGCATCCGGTCCAGCTTGGTCTGGGGCCGGTTGTCTTCTTCAAAGTGGTGCAGGAACTGTTTGGGAGCGGACGGCAGATTCAATTCCTGGGCGCGGCCGGAGAAGTTGGCCCAGCATTCCTTGATCTCTTCCATGGAGGGCGCCTGACCCTTGAACTTCATGAAGCAGGCCGCCATATGGCCGTTGCTGCAAGGCACCCGGAGGCACTGGGCGGTGATGGAGGGCTCTGCGGCGTTGACGATCTTGCCGCCTTCGATGTGGCCCCACAGCTTCAGAGGCTCTTTTTCAGACTTCTCTTCTTCGCCGCCGATGTAGGGA
>CAMEIU010000055.1 GCA_945918815.1 uncultured Clostridia bacterium | reverse complement strand
AACCAGGTGCTGCTGCATCAGTCCGTCATCGGCCTGGAGACCAAGGCGGCGTTGGATAAGTACGGCATCCAGCCGGACATCATCATCGGCTGCGCCGGCGGCGGCTCCAACCTGGGCGGCCTGATCGCGCCGTTCATGGGCGAGAAGCTCCGCGGGGAGAAGGACTACCGCATCATCGCGGTGGAACCGGCCTCCTGCCCCAGCTTCACCCGCGGCCAGTACCGCTATGACTTCTGCGACACCGGCATGGTCTGCCCCCTGGCGAAGATGTACACTCTGGGCAGCGATTTCATCCCGTCTCCCAACCACGCCGGCGGCCTCCGGTATCACGGCATGAGCAGCATCCTGAGCCAGCTCTACGCCGACGGTTATCTAGAGGCCAGAGCGGTGGAGCAGACCGCCGTCTTTGAAGCCGCCGAGCTGTTCGCCCGCTGCGAAGGCACCCTGCCCGCCCCCGAGAGCAGCCACGCCATCCGCGCCGCCATCGACGAGGCGTTGAAGTGCAAGGAGACCGGCGAGGAAAAAACCATCGTCTTCGGCCTGACCGGCACCGGCTACTTCGACCTGGTGGCCTACGAGCAGTTCAACAGCCACACCATGACCGACTACATCCCCACCGACGAGGATCTGAAGCGCTCTCTCGACAAGGTCCCCTTCTTCCCCGGCTGCGGCGTGTAAGGAATTGATAATTGACAATGAAGCTGTCGCTTCGCGACGATTGAAAATTTAGCCTGCACCCTCGTGCCCCCCCTGTAGGGGCACGAGGGTGCCTGTTCTCAGCTGTGCAGCTTGGTCTGGGTGTTGTAGAGGTTGGCGTAGACGCCGTTCAGATTCATCAGTTCCTGGTGGTTACCCTGCTCCTGGATGCGGCCTTCGCTGATGACCAGGATGCGGGTGGCGTTGCGAATGGTGGACAGCCGGTGGGCGATGATCAGGGTGGTGCGGCCCTGGGCCAGCTTGTCGAAGGCGCTCTGGATTTTGGATTCCGTGATGGTGTCCAGGGCGGAGGTGGCCTCGTCCAAAATCAGAATGGGCGGATTTTTCAGGAAGATCCGGGCGATGGCGATCCGCTGCTTCTGGCCGCCGGAGAGCAAGGTGCCCCGTTCGCCCACATAGGTGTCGAAGCCGTCGGGCATGGCGAGGATGTCGTCGTAAATCTCTGCCTGCTTGGCCGCCACCACAATCTCCTCCATGGAGGCCCCGGGCTTGCCGTAGCGGATGTTCTCCAATACCGTGTCGGCGAAGAGGAACACGTCCTGCTGGACAATGCCGATATTCTGCCGCAGGGATTCCTGGGTCACGTCCCGCACGTCCAGACCGTCCACGGAAATGCTGCCGTTGGATACGTCGTAGAACCGGGGAATAAGTTGACATAATGTTGTTTTGCCGCCGCCGGAGGGACCGACGATGGCAATGGTCTCGCCGGGGGTCACATGGAGGCACATGTCGTGGAGCACATCCAGGTCACCGCCGTAGGCAAAGTCTACATGGTCCACCTGAATGTCGCCGCGGACGTTGGACAACTGTTTCGCGTCGGGGGCGTCATGCAGGGCGGGCTCCGTCCGCATGATCTCCGTGAACCGCTGGAGACCGGCGATGCCCACGGCGAACTGCTCCGTGAAGTTTGCCAGCTTGCGGATGGGGGAGATAAAGGAGCTGATGTAAAGGCTGAAGGTGATGAGATCGATGTAATTCAGCTGGTCGTTCATGATGAGCCAGCCGCCCACGGCAATGACCGCCACGGACATGATGGACAGGAAGAACTCCATGACCGCGGTGAAGATGCCCATCTCCTTGTGGAACTGCCGTTTGGAGACCTTGAAGCGGTCGTTGGCCTCGGTGAACTTGTGGAATTCCTTGTCCTCGTTGGCAAAGGCCTTGGCGGTGCGCATGCCGGAGAGGCTGGATTCCACTTCGGTGTTGATGACGGCCACTTTGGCCTTGACCTGGCGGGAGACCTCGCCCAGCTTCTTCCGGCGGGAGATCACCACCAGAACAAAGATGGGGATCAAGATGGAAACCACCAAGGCCAGCCGCCATTCGATGGTGAACATGACGATCAGTGCGCCTACAATGGTCGCCAGGGAAATGAACAGGTCCTCGGGACCGTGGTGGGCCAGCTCCGTGATCTCAAAGAGGTCGTTGGTCAGGCGGCTCATGAGCTGGCCGGTGCGGTGGGTGTCAAAGTAATCGAAGCCCAGAGTCTGCAAGTGCTGGAACAGGTCCCGCCGGATGTCGGCCTCCACCCGGATGCCGAAGGTGTGGCCCCAGTAGGTGATGACGAACTGCATGAAGGACCGCAATGCGTAGGCCAGCACAATGAGCCCCATGACCACAAAGAATGTGGTATAGGCCTTTTCCGGCAGCATGTCGTACATGGCCGACCGGGAGACCAGCGGATAAATCAGGTCCACCAGCGCCACCACAAAGGCGCACAGCATATCCAGCAGAAACAGCTTCTTGTGGGGCCCGAAATAGGACAGGAAAATCCGCATGACGCCCCAGTTTTTGAAATCTTTCTTTTTCTCCATGGTATACACTCCGTTTATTGTCGCTAACATTTAATTATACCGGTATTTTTGAAAAATGCAACCGCCCTTGCGCGGAAATCCCGGATGTGGTAGGATACAGAAAGAAAAGAGGCGAGGACGATGGTACCGATTCTGTATGAGGACGGCCAGATTGCGGTCTGCGTGAAGCCCGCCGGGGTCCTGTCCCAGGACGCGGGAGAGGGGAGCCTGCCGGGGCTCCTGCGGGCGCAGCTTGGCAGGGACTATGTGGGCGTGGTTCACCGGCTGGACCGGGAGGTGGGCGGCATCATGATCTATGCCCTGACAGACAAGGCCGCCGCCGCGCTGTGCCGGGTGGTTCAGGAACGAAGACTGGAAAAGACCTATCTGGCCGTTCTCCGGGGCGTTCCGGCGGAACCGGCGGCCACCCTGGAGGACCTGCTGTTCCACGACAAAGCCAAGAATAAAACCTATGTGGTGGACCGGATGCGCAAGGGCGTCAAGGACGCCAAATTGGATTACACGGTTTTGGAGATCCGGGAGAACCGGACCCTGGTCCGGGTGCGGCTCCACACGGGCCGGACCCATCAGATCCGCGTCCAGTTCGCCAGCCGGAAGCTGTCCCTGGTGGGAGACGGCAAATACGGCGGCAGGGAGCCGGGCGTTCCCCTGGGCCTCTGGTCCGCAGAGCTGTCCTTTCCCCACCCCATCACCGGAACAATCATGACTTTCACCCAGGCTCCGCCGGACCGGGAACCCTGGAATTGCTTTCAAATCTAAATCAAACCCTCGTGACCATCTGTAGGGGGGGCTATTAGCCGCCCGTGTGAGACATGAGGGCACGGAGAAAATCAAATGGTTTACATAAGTAAAATCACAACGCCTTTTGGTCTTTGGAAAATTGAGGGCTCTGATCTGGGAATCACCGGCGTTTTTCCGACAGATTTCGACGTTTTTGGACCGGAAAATGCCATAACCAAGCAGGCGGCCCAAGAGCTGACAGAATTTTTTGTTCACATAAGAACAGAGTTTTCCACACCACTGGACCTGATCGGTACGGAATTCCAAAAAGCGGTCTGGGAGGCTCTCCGTCAGATCCCCTTCGGCGAGACCCGGAGCTACAGCCAGGTGGCCCAAATGATCGGCCGTCCCGACGCGGTCCGGGCCGTGGCCCATGCCATCGGCCGCAATCCCTGCCTGGTGGTCGTGCCATGCCACCGCGTCCTTGGCAAAGACGGCAGCCTGACCGGCTTCTCCGCCGGCCTGGAAATGAAAAAAGCCCTCCTGAACCTGGAAGGAATCCAATGGAGGGCGTAGGAGAATTGTAAGCAATCGGGAAGTTGGAATTTGATGATGTGAGTGCTGGTGCGGGGGCACCCCAAAAGGCTTCCCCTCAAGGGGAAGCCACGGCGCTCCCGCATCAGTACGGTGTATTGTCAAATTCCAATTTTTCCTCCCGCGTTCAGAAACCATCACAGCAGGACTGCCGCGGCGGCGGTGCAGCCGACGGTCAGGAGCAGGAACAGCCAGTCCCGGGGTTGGACCCGGATCGGGGCGAAGTCGGTGCGCTTTGCCTGGCCAGAGAAGCCCTTGGATTCCATGGCGATGGCCAATGCCTCGGACCAGCGGACGGACTTGACCAGCAGGGGCTTCAAGAGGGCGGGGGAGATGGGAAAGACCCGGATGCCTCTGGCCCGGAAGGCCGCCCGGGTGCGGCGGTATTCCCGGGTCATCTGGGGGAAGATTCCCCAGGCGGCCAGGAGACCGTAGGCGAAGACCTGGGGCAGATGGAACTGCCGCTGGAAGGAGCAGATCATCCGGACCCGGTCGGTGGTCAGGGCGAAGAGATAGCCCGCACCGGCGTAGGCCAGCACGCGGCTGGCCTGGGTCAGGCCGTTCCAGAGGGCAGAGCTGCCGATGTTCAGAATCTCCGCCCGCACGGGCATGGAGCCGCCGGCGTGGAACCGGTAGCCGGTGAAGAACATGCCCGCCGCCGCCAACAGAATGGGCAGCAGCAGAAGGCCCAGGGTCCTGGGCTTCACCTGGGCGGACAGAATGGCGGCCATGGAGAGGAGAAACACGGCGAAGTTCAAAATCGGGTCGTGCTTGCCTGCCAGAATCAAGGTCACAGCCAGCAGGGTCACAAATTTAACCGCCGGATTCAGCGTACGCATGGAGCGTTCCCTCCTTCAGTTCCCAAATCTCGTCGGCGTAGTCCCGGGCCAGCTGCCGGTCGTGGGTGGAAAAGACCAGGGCGGCGTTCCGCTCCCGGGCCTGGCGGCACAGGGCGTCCATAACGGCCAGGGTGTTGTGCCGGTCCTGGGCGTAGGTCGGCTCGTCGCAAACGAGAATATGGCAGTCGTAGGCCATAAGCGCCGCCACGCCCAGCCGCCGCTGCTGGCCCTGGCTGAGCAGATAGGGCGAGATATCCCGGTACCGCCAGAGGCGGATATTCCGCAGAATGGCTTCGCTGGTCTCCATAGCCTTGGGGTCCTGCCGGAGGCTTGCCAGAATTTCCTGGCGGACGGTGCCGCCCACAAATTGATCCTGGGGATTCTGGGTCACGAACCCGGCTTTTCCCAGGCCTTTTTTTCGGAGGCGGCGCAGCTCCCGGCCCTCCAGCCATGCGTGGCCGGTGTAGGGATACAGGCCGCTGAGGGCGCCGAACAGGGTGCTTTTGCCGCAGCCGCTCTGGCCCACGATGGCGTAGATGCGGCCCCGCAGGAACTGGGCGGAGACATGGTTCAGAATGGGCGTTCCCTGATGGACCACGGAGAGGTCCTCCAGGGCCAGCACTGGCGCGCCGGTCTGGGGCGGCGGCAGCTGGGGACGGTAGGACCGGCCGGGCACGATGACGCCCAGCGCCTCCAGCTTTGCCGGGTCCAGCTGTGAAACCGCCATGACCTCCGGCAGCAGCGCACCGCCGTCCATGACCCGCACCTCGTCCGCCACGTCCAGCCAGATCTCCAGCCGGTGGTCCACGGCCAGAATGCCGGTGCCCCGGGTCTTGTGGAGCGTCTTGAGCCGGGCGGCGATGGCCCGGGCGGAAGCGTCGTCAATGTTGGCGAAGGGCTCGTCCAGCAGGAGCCACTGGGGATCCAACGCCGTCAGGCAGGCCAGCATGGCCTTCTGCCGCTCGCCGCCGGAGAGACTGGCCAGAGTCCGGTCCGTTAAATGGGAAATGCCGCAGAAGGCCAAGGCCTCGTCGATTCTTCCCTCCATCTCCGCCGGATCGGCGCAGATGTTTTCCAGGCAGAAGACCAGCTCGTTTTTCACCGTGTCCATGCAGAATTGCAGCTCCGGGTTCTGGAACATCATGCCCACCAGGCGGCAGCGTTCCGGCGGCGGGAGGCTGCCGGGGTCCTGCCCCTCCACGGAAACGGACCCCTGCCGCAGGACGCCTGCCCCATGGGGGTAGACGCCTGCGGCCAGATAGAGCAGGGTGGACTTGCCGCAGCCCGACGCGCCGGTGAGAACGGTGACGGTCTCCCGGTCAAATACCGCGTTCAGGCCGGAGAGCACGTCCTTCCGGTCTTCAAAATAGGTGAAGCAGAGATTTTGAAAATGGATGCTCATACGGGGAAAAAGTCGTTGGTGTATTCGTTGTCAAAGCGGTGGGAGATGACGCCGGACGCCACCAGGAAATCCGCCATGCGGTCCCAGCGCGGAGCCTCAATGCGGCCCCAGCGGCCCTGGCTGTCCAGCAGAATGGGAGCCAGATGCTTCTGGCTGCGGATCAGAAGAGAATCCGTGGCATCGGCGGGCAGCAGGTCCCGGACCTCTAGCACTGCGCCCACTGGGTCCGCCGCCACTTCCCGGTAAGCCCGGTCCAGGCAGCCCAGGAAGGCCCGGACGGCCTCCGGCCGTTCTTCCAGAACCTGCTGGGTGGCGGCCATGGCCGGCGCGCAGAAGTCGAAGATGGAATCCACGTCGCCCAGGTTGAAGTAGTTGATCTCCTTCCCGGCCTCCAGGAGGACCTGGTTCTCCCAGTTCTCATAGACCCAGGTGGCGTCGGCCACATGGCCCAGGGTGGCCTCGATGTCACCCACGTCCAGGTTCACCAGATGGATCTTGTCATAGTCGCCGCCGTCGGCTTCCACAATCCGCCGGATGGCTGCGTGGAACCAAGCCGGCGTCCAGTGGGTCAGACGCTTGCCCTCCAGCTCCCGGGGACGGGTGATGCCGGCTTCCTTCAAAGAGACGATGCCGGAATCGCATTTCTGGGTCATGACGGCCACGCCGACCAGGGGAATGCCGCGCTCCCGGCATTCCAGCATGGCAATTTCCGGGCCGCAGACGAAGTCGCCCCCGTGCAGCTCCATGGTGCCATGGACGTCGCCGGTGATCTCCACTTCCAGGCCCGCTTCGGCAAAGTAGCCCCGCTTCTGGGCCAGCAGATAGCCGGTGTGGTTGGTGTTGGGGAACCAGTCCAGAACGACTTTCAGATGCTCCATTTACGCGTCCTCCTCGTCATAAACCTTGCCCACGTCGGCCTTGGCGCCGATGGCATAGCTCTTGACCACGCCGGTCTTGGCCAGACCGTCGCCTGCCAGCTTGCAGATGATGCCGGAGAAGACCACGGCGCTGATGAAGCGCACGGCCAGCTGGGCGATGAGCAGGGAGGGGGCCAGGGAGATGTAATTTAAATAGTACAGCTCATAGCAGAAGATGAACAGGGCGGACAGAATACCGGCCAGGGACATGGACAGCAGGTTCCACTTCTTGTAGCGGAAGATGGCGAAGGCCAGCTCCGCGCCCGCGCCCTGAATCAGGCCGGTCAGGACCACGGTGAGACTGCCGGAATTGCCCATGAGCAGCTCCACGGCGGCGGCCAGAATCTCGGTGATCAGGGCCACGCCGGGCTTGCGGATGATGTAGGCCGCCAGGGTGGAGGCCATGAACCAGACACCGTAGATGATCTCAAAGCCGAAGGCCGAGAGGCCCGCCGGCGTCAGGGCGGTGGACAGGGCCAGACCGCCCTGGAATACGGCCAGATAGACCGCTGCGAAGACCACGCCCAGGATCGCCATCATAATGACGTCCTTCAGTTCCCATTTGGATGCTTTCATTGTTTGTTTCCTCCTTTGAAATAAAAAAGCCGCACAGCCTTCGCTGAGCGACCGCGCACAATTCCCGCGCAAAATCTTCCCTACGATGGCATTACCCAACAGGTTCCATGGGTCACGGGTGGATTCAGCCCGTATCTCAGCCGCCTTCCGGCGGCTCCCCCCTATGTACTTTTCTGGTCCATGCGGTTTCTGGGACCTATGATAGCATGACAGGTCGGATTGTGCAAGAAGAAAGTTCCCATCCTGCGCATCCCGGCATAGAATGGCCCAGGAGGTGAGCGGATGCTGTTGGACATTCTGCTGGTATTTCTGGCGGCGGCGGGGGTGGCGCTGATTCTCTGGTGCCTGTTGGGGCTGCTGCTGGCGCCGGTGTTCGGCCGGAACATGGTGACGCTCTGTTACGCAGAAGGCGACGGCGGGGAGCTGGAGCAGAAGATCCGGTCCTACGGCTGGCTGCGGGACGGCCGTCTGACCGGCGGGCGGCTGGTGATCGTGGACTGCGGCCTGACGGAGCAGGGAGTTGGGCGGATGTGCCTCTTGCTGGAACGGTATCCCTGGGTGGAATACTGTCAAAGAGACCGGTTGATGGAGTACATAGACGCAGAAAAGGGTCGCAATCCGCAGGAAAACGTGGTAGAATAGGAACTGACAATTGACAATGAAGGTATCCGCTGGCGCGGATGATTTGAAATTTGCCCGTTTGCGAGTGATCTATAGGGGCACAAGGATGCATTCATAAAACACACAGAAATTGGAGCAATATCATGGAACAGGAGATTCTCTGCGGCACGGTAGCGGCGGTGGTGTTTCAGAATCAGGAGAACGGCTACACGGTGCTGCGGCTGAAATCCCAGGACGGGGAGCTGGTCACGGTGGTGGGTACCATTCCCATGACCGTGGCCGGAGAGCGGCTTTCCATCACCGGCCACTGGACCTCTCATGCCTCCTATGGACGGCAGTTTGAGGCGGAGCTTTTGGAGCGGCTCATGCCGGAGAGCACGGGGGAGATCCTGGCCTATCTGTCCTCCCGGGCCGTCAAGGGCATCGGGGAAAAGACCGCCCAGCGCATCGTCACCGCCTTCGGCGAAAAAAGTTTGGACGTGATCGAGAATGAGCCGGAGAAGCTGGCTCAGGTGCCGGGGATCTCCGCATCCAAGGCCAGGGAGATTTCCGAGAGCTTCCGCCGCCAGGTGGGGATGCGCCGCCTCATTGAATTTCTGTCCGCCCACCGGCTTCCGGCGGAGCTGGCCATGCGGCTCTACCGGAGCTATGGCGAGCTGGCCGTGGAGGCCTTGCAGGACGATCCCTATATGCTGACCCAGCCCTACTTCGGCGCGGACTTTCCCGTGGTGGACGCCTTTGCCCTGGAGCTGGAGGTGGCCGCCGACGACGAGCGAAGGGTGGAGGCCGGGATTCTCTTTGAGCTGACCTTCAACCAGAACAACGGCCACACCTTTATTCCAAAGAACAAGCTGACCGCAGCCACGGCGGCCCTGCTGGGTCTCGACGAGGACGTGATCGACGACGGAATCCGGCGGCTCTCGGACGTGGACCGGCTGGTGACCGACACGGTGGCTGGCCTGGAGGCCTGCTATGTGCCGGAGCTGTATGAGGCCGAAACCTATATTGCGGACCGGATTCTGGAAATGGCCACCAATCCGCCGGACGCCCCTGAAAAACTGGATGCGTATCTGGCGGAGATTCAAGCCGACGCCGATATCCGCTATGCGGGCAAGCAGCTGGAGGCCATCCGGGCGGCGGCGGAGAACCGGATTCTCATCGTCACCGGCGGCCCCGGCACCGGCAAGACCACCACCATGGCCGGCATTTTGCAGCTGTTTGACAAAATGAAGCTGACCACCCAGCTGGCGGCCCCCACAGGCCGGGCGGCCAAGCGGCTCAGCGAGTGTACGGGCCGGGACGCCTCTACCATCCACCGGCTGCTGGAGGCCCAGTACGACCCGGAGACCGGGATCATGTGCTTCTTCCACGACGAGGACGTCCCCCTGCGGCTGGACGCCATGGTGGTGGATGAGACCTCCATGGTGGACGTGCTTCTGATGCAGTCTCTCCTGCGGGCTTTGCCCAAACGCTGCCGCCTGATTCTGGTGGGCGACCCGGACCAGCTGCCCTCCGTAGGCCCTGGCAACCTGTTCTCCGATCTGATTCGCAGCGGGGCCGCGACCACGGTCCGGCTGACGGAGATTTTCCGCCAGGCCCAGGAGAGCCTGATTGTCATGAACGCCCACGCCGTCAACCACGGCCAGCTGCCGGATCTGTCGGTGAAGAACAAGGACTTTTTCTTTATGAAACGCCGCACGGCGGAGTCCGTGGTCCAGACCATCCAGGAGCTGTGCGTCCAGCGGCTGCCCAAGAACATGGGGATCGAGCCGGGCGACATTCAGGTCCTGTCCCCCACCCGGAAGAACGAAGCGGGCACCCGGAATCTGAACCGGCAGCTGCAAGCGGTGCTGAATCCGGAAAGTCCCGGCAAAAAGGAAAAGAAATACGGCGATTTTTTGTTCCGGGAGGGCGATCGTGTGATGCAAATCCGGAACAACTATGATATACTATGGAAGAAACTCGACGGCCTCGGCTCCGGCGCGGGGATTTTCAACGGAGACATCGGAAAAATCACCGCCATTGACCACCAGGAAGAGACCGTCACGGTGGTCTTCGATGACCGGGAGGCCATATATGACTTCGCCATGCTCTCGGAGCTGGAGCTGGCCTACGCCATGACAGTCCACAAGAGCCAGGGCAGCGAGTACCGGGCGGTAATTTTGACGGCTTGGTCCGGCTCCCGGTATCTGCTGACCCGCAGCGTCCTCTACACCGCCATCACACGGGCCAAGGACCTGCTGATCGTGGTGGGAAACGAGGAAGTGGTGGCCGCCATGGTCAACAACGACCGCCAGACCCGCCGCTACAGCGGCCTGAAGCTGCGTCTGCAGCAGGGGAGCGAGGCATGAATTCTGTGTTCCGTTGGGTCCTGGACCTGCTCTATCCGCCCAAGTGCATGCTCTGCGGCCGGATTTTGGAGGATTCCCGGGAGGCCCTCTGCGGCCGGTGCGGCTACAACCTGCCGGAATACGAGGGCGCGCCGCGGCAGGTGCTGTATTTTACCCGGTCCGCCGCCCCGTTCTTTTATGAGCCGCCCATCCGGGACGCCATTCTGCGCTTTAAATTCCAGGGCCGGGAGGCATATGCGGCCCAGTTCGGCCGCTGGATGGCCGTCTCCGTCCGGGACAAGCTGGACGGGACCTATGACCTGATCTCCTGGGTCCCCTGCGGAAAACGGCGCAAGCGGAAGCGCGGCTATGACCAGGCGGAGCTTCTGGCAAAGGCCCTGGCGAAGGAGCTGGGGACGGAAGCGGTCCGAACCCTGGAAAAGAAAAGAGACAACAAAGCCCAGTCCCGCACCACCGGCGCAGCCCAGCGCCGGGCCAACGTGGTGGGGGTCTACCGGGCTTACAAACCGGAACGGTTTTCCGGCAAGCGGGTGCTGCTGGTGGACGACGTGCTGACCACCGGCTCCACCCTGTCCGAGTGCGGCAAAACCTTGAAACTGGCAGGCAGCGGAGACCTGGTCTGCGCCGTCCTGGCCGTGACGCGGCAGGATCATGAGAAACCGTAGACCGCGACGCCGGTTGCGGGACGCATCTATGCGTCCCCTACAGAGTTTTAATAAAAATGTTCTGTAGGGGCGGCATATATGCCGCCCGCCGGAATCGCGGAGTTTTGATAATAATAAAGTAGGTGTATCCATGTTCAAGCTTTCAAGAGATTTGGGAATTGATCTTGGCACGGCCAATGTGTTGGTCTATGCCGAGGGCAAGGGCATCGTCCTGCGGGAGCCCTCGGTGGTCGCCATCGACAAGAATAACGGCAAGGTCCTGCAGGTAGGTGCGGCTGCCCGGAATATGCTGGGCCGTACCCCCGGCAACGTGGTGGCTATGCGGCCCCTGCGGGAGGGCGTTATCTCCGACTATGAAATGA
>CAMEIU010000054.1 GCA_945918815.1 uncultured Clostridia bacterium | reverse complement strand
ATCGGCGCGCCCTTGACCAGATTGGTGGTATAGACGCAGGCCGCATTGGCCGGGACCTGGGAATAGATCAACGCCAGGTCCCGCTTGGTTTTATTGCGCCGGATGCCGCAGTGGACGCCGTTGGCCTGAAAGCCCTTGGCCGCACATACGCCGCCGGAAACGATTTTCATAGGAATACCCCTCTCAAATTTACAGAACCATGCCCATGCGTCCCGAGCGGGCGGCTGATAGCCGCCCCTACGGTGGGGCGAGGGTCCGGTTACAGTTCCAAACTTTTCGTCATTTCGCAGCCCAGGACCAGATTCAGGCACTGGACCGCCGCGCCGGAGGCGCCTTTGCCCAGGTTGTCGTACCTGGCCAGCAGCAGGATCCGGTCCTCATTGCCGGAGACCGAGATTTCCATGCCGTCGGTACCGGACAAGGCCGCGGCGGACAGTAAGCCGTTTTCGTCCATCTGGTCCAGGTATCGGACCACCGGCCCCTGGTACCAATGTTTCAGCACGTCCCGGACGTCCTCCATGGTCTTGCCGGGAACCAGATCCTCCCGGAACAGGGGCACCGTCACGGCCATGCCGGAATAAAAATCCGCCACGATGGGGCAAAACACCGGCATGCGGGTCAGACCGCCCATGGCCCGCATCTCCTTGAGGTGCTTGTGGGTCTGGGCCAGACCGTACTGCCGGGGGGCGTTCAGAAGCGGGTCCCGTTCCGGGGCCTCATACTGGGCGATCATGGATTTGCCGCCGCCGGAATAGCCTGTGACGGAATGGCAGGTCAGCCGCGCGTCCGGCGGCAAAATCCCGGACAGAACCAGGGGCCGCACCAGAGCCAGAAAGCCGCTGGCATGGCAGCCGGGGACGGCGATGCGCCGGGCCGTCGGCAGCCGGTCCCAGAGGTCCGCGCCCAGCTCCGGGAAGCCGTAGGTAAAACGCGGGTCCGTCCGGTGGGCCGTGGAAGTATCCAGGACCACCGTATGGTCGTTTTCAACGAGCCCCGCCGCCTCGATGGCCGCCCCGTCGGGCAGGCACAGGAAGGCGACGTCGCATCGGTTCAGCAGCTCCTTCCGGGCCGCCGGGTCCTTTCGCAGAGACTCCGGCAGGGTCAGCAGCTCCAAATCCGCCCGGGCCGCCAGCCGCTGGACGATTCGGAGCCCCGTGGTCCCGGCGCTGCCGTCCACAAACACCGTCCGCATGTCAGACCCCTCCCCTGCGCTGTTTCACAAATTCCGCCAGCGTCCCGATCTGCCGGGTGGTCTCCTGGACACAGGGGCCGCCATAGCTGCTCCGCTGAGAGACGCAGGTCTTCAGATCAATGGCCTCGTAGACCCCCTGATCGAACATGGGATGGACCGCCTGGTAATCCTCCAGGGGCAGGGTCTCCAGGGTCTTGCCCTGGACGGTGCAGGTGTAGACCAGCTGGCCCACGGCCTTGTACGCATCCCGGAAGGGCACGCCCTTCTTCGTCAGATAGTCGGCGCAGTCCGTGGCGTTGAGGAAGCCCCTTTGGGCCGCCGCCAGCATGTTCTCCGGGTGGACCTTCATGGTGTCGATCATGGCGGCGAACACGGGCACGCACTGCTTCACCGTATCCACCGCGTCGAAGACCGGCTCCTTGTCCTCCTGCATGTCCTTGTTATAGGCCAGAGGCAGGGCTTTCATAGTGGTCAGCAGGCTCATGAGGCTGCCGTAGACCCGACATCAGGGTTCTTCTTCTGGGGCATGATGGAGGAGCCGGTGGAATAGGCGTCATCCAATTCCACAAACCGGAACTCCCAGCTGCACCAGAGGATGACCTCCTCGGCAAAGCGGCTCATGTGCATCATGAGGATGGACAGGCAGGACAAAAGCTCGATGACGTAGTCCCGGTCGCTGACGCCGTCCAGGCTGTTGGACATGGGGCCGTCGAAGCCCAGCAGGGCCGCCGTCTCAAAGCGGTCGATGGGATAGGTGGTCCCGGCCAGGGCGCCGGAGCCCAGGGGGCACTGGTTCATCCGCTTCCGGCAGTCCTCCAACCGGGTCACGTCCCTGGCCAGCATGCTGCCGTAGGCCAGAAGCTGCTGGGCGAAGGTGATGGGCTGGGCCCGCTGGAGATGGGTGTAGCCCGGCAGGATGGTCTCCTGGTGAGCCTTGGCCTGCCGAAGCAGGACCTCCAGGAAGTCCAGGAGCAGATTCTCGATCTCCCTGATCTCCCGCCGGAGATACAATCTCAAATCCACAGCCACCTGGTCGTTGCGGCTTCTGGCTGTGTGGAGCCGCTTCCCCGCGTCGCCAATGCGCTGGGTCAGGAGGGTCTCCACATTCATATGGATATCCTCCTGGTCGGCGGAAAAGGTCACGGTCCCGGCCTCCACCTCCGCCAGCAGATCTTTCAGTCCCTGGATAATGGCTTCGGAATCCGCCTGGGAGATGACGCCGGTGTGGCCCAGCATGGCCGCGTGGGCCAGGGAGCCTTGCATATCCTCCCGCGCCATCCGCTGATCAAAGCCGATGGAGGAATTGAAATCGTTGACCAGCTCATCGGTCTCCTTCTGAAACCGCCCGGACCAGAGCTTCATATGACTCACCTCAAGTTTAAAGAATGAATATGATTTATGAAAGGAGCTTGCCCAAAGCGGGCGCGAGGGCCATTGCGTTTACAGCATTCCCTGCTCCGACAGGGCCTGGACCTGGGTGGGCAGGCCGTAGAGGTTGATGAAGCCCGTGGCGTCAGCCTGGTTGTAGTCGCTTTCGCCGAAGGTGCAGATCTGCTCGGAGTACAGGGTGTAGGGGCTCCAGACGCCGGCCTTGATGACGTTGCCCTTGTAGAGCTTCAGCTTCACGGTGCCGGTGACCTTTTCCTGGGTCGCATCCACAAAGGCGCTGAGGGCCTTCCGCAGGGGGCTGAACCACTGACCGTTGTAGACCAGCTCCGCGAAGGTGATGGCCAGCCGCTCCTTCTCATGGGCGGTCTGCTTATCCAGGGTCACGGTCTCCAGATACTGATGGGCCTTGTAGAGAATGGCGCCGCCGGGGGTCTCATAGAGGCCGTGGCTCTTCATGCCCACCAGCCGGTTCTCCACCAGGTCCAGGAGGCCCACGCCGTTTTCGCCGCCCAGCTTGTTCAGGGCCAGAATGATCTCCTTGGCCGTCATCTTCTCCCCGTTCAGGGCCGTGGGCACGCCCTTTTCAAAGTCCAGGGTCAGATAGGTGGGCGTATCCGGGGCCTGCAGGGGGCTGACGCTCATCTCCAGGAAGCCGGGCTTGTCGTACTGGGGCTCCAGAGTCGGGTCCTCCAGGTCCAGGCCCTCGTGGCTCAGGTGCCACAGGTTCTTGTCCTTGGAATAGTTGGTCTCGCGGTTGATCCGCAGGGGCACATTGTGGGCCTCGGCGTAGTCGATCTCTTCCTCTCTGGACTTGATGGACCACTCCCGCCAGGGGGCGATGATCTTCATGGTGGGGGCCAGCGCCTTGACCGCCAGCTCAAACCGGACCTGGTCGTTGCCCTTGCCGGTGCAGCCATGGCAGATGGCGTCGGCCCCTTCCTCCAGCGCGATCTCCACCAGCTTCTTGGCGATGCAGGGGCGGGCGTGGGAGGTGCCCAGCAGGTATTCCTCATACATGGCCCCGGCCTTCAGGCAGGGCATGATGTAGTCGTTGACATATTCGTCGGTCAGGTCAGCCACGATGCACTTGGACGCGCCGGTCTTCAGGGCTTTTTCTTCCAGGCCCTCCAGCTCGTCGTCCTGGCCCACATTGCCGGACACGGCGATGATCTCCGGGTCGTCGTAGTTCTCCTTCAGCCAGGGGATGATGACGGAAGTATCCAAGCCGCCGGAATAGGCCAGCACGATCTTATGAATGTCTTTCTTTGCCATAGCAGGTTCCTCCTTGTGATGCGGGAAAGCGGATCGCTTTGAAATGTGAATATATATTACATAATTATGAAAATTTATTCAATATCCAATCTGCACGAATTTCAGAACGCATTCTGAATTCATTTATGAAACCCGCCGAATCTTCTCTTTTTCAGGTTTGATTCCAATGAGGCTTCTCCCAATTTTTTGAATATTATTTGTATGTTATCGATCCTGCCTTGCATTTTCATCAGTTTTTCGGTATACTGATACTGATAGGAGGTGCGGCCATGTCTGTTTTCACGAAAAAAGCCATTCAGGGGGCGTTTTTGTCCCTGCTGGAGCGGACACCTTTGGATAAAATTACGGTCAAGATGATCGTGGATGCCTGCGGCATCAGCCGGAACACCTTCTACTACCACTATGAGGATATCAACGCCCTTCTAAAGGACCTGCTGGAGACGGAAATGGACCGGGTCCAGTCGGAGATTCAGAACGGCGGCGGATGGCAGGCTACGGTGGCCCAGGTGCTTTCCGTCGTGGCGGCCCACAAGCGGGCCTTTTATCATATTTTCCGCTCTGCCGACCGGAAGCAGCTCCACCTTCGCCTGCGGACCCTGACCCGCTCCCTGACCGCCCAGGCCGTGGACGCTGCCGGAGGCCAGTCCTTGAAGCCGATGGACCGCGAAACGATCTCTGTTTTCTTTTCCAGCGCGTTTCTGGGCATCTGCGAGCAATGGCTGGATGAGGGCATGAAAGAGCCGCCGGAAGCCCTGATTCACCGCCTGGACCTGTTTGCGGGTATGTTGGAGCAAGCCGTGGAACGGGCCGCAAAATCTGGACATTGAAGCAGAAATGCCCAAAAATCGTATAAAATCCCCGCTGTGCCCGAGTTTCAGACACGGCGGGGATTTTGACTATGGCATGAACAAGGGTATGGCATATATAATAATCACGAAAAAGACAATCCCACAGTGCGCAGACGGGCGCCCAGGCTTTCTCTTGAGGGGAAGCTGTCAGCCTCAAGGCTGACTGATGAGGTGTGCAGAGAAATGTTGCGTTTTGCAGGAACTACTGGCAAATTCGCTGCCCTTTCCACCTCATCCGGCGCTTCGCGCCACCTTCCCCTCAAGGGGAAGGCTTTGGGGTGCGCGCCAAAAATGAAATTTCAGGATTTAGAATGAACAACCTACTACGGCGTGATTTTCAGCATCGGCACATCTTATCAGGAGGCGTTTTTTATGGACCGTCGTTTTTCACACTTGAAGGGAATCAAGTGGACCTATCTTCTTTTCTCCGCCCTCTGGCTTCTGGCAGGCGTGGTCCTGCTGATCTGGCCGAGGTTTTCTTCGGAAGTCATCTGCATTGCCCTCGGTATTCTCTGCATGCTCTACGGCATTGTGAAGCTGTTCGGCTATTTTTCCAGGGACCCCTACCGGCTGGCCTTCCAGTTCGATCTGGCCTTGGGCATTCTGTGCCTGGTCCTGGGCATTGTGCTGATTTTCTTTTCCCACGCCATTCTGTCTCTGCTGCCGGTGATCGTGGGAATCTACGCGGTGGTCGGCGGCGTCTTCAAGCTGCAAACCGCCTTTGAAGCCAAGCGTTTTGGCATGGGCAAATGGTGGGGGATGCTGGTTTTGTCCCTGCTGACCATGGCCCTGGGCGTTGTCCTGCTGGTATGGCCCTTCAGCGGCGCCATGCTGGCCATCCGCTTTATGGGTCTGGCCATGATCATGAGCGGCGTTGAGGATCTGACCGCCACGGCCTACACCGTCAAGACCAAGCCCAACGGCACGGTCATCGACGTGGACGATTTCTGGGAGGTCTGAGCGTGTACACCTGGTATGAACTTCTTTGGATCTTTCTCATCTACGCCTTTTTGGGCTGGTGCAGTGAGGTGGTCTTCGCGGCGGTGAAGACCGGCAAATTTGTCAACCGGGGCTTTCTGCTGGGCCCGGTGTGCCCCATCTACGGTCTCGGCGTGGGCTTCGTCCTGCTAGCCCTGGAGCCCTTCGGCGACAGTCTGGCACTTCTCTTCGCGGCTTCCGTGGTGATCACCTCCGCCCTGGAGCTGCTGGTAGGCTGGCTGGCGGAAACGCTGCTCCATCAAAGGCTGTGGGACTACTCCACCATGCCCTTTAATTTCAAGGGCTACATCTGTCTGGCCTTCTCCCTCCTCTGGGGCCTGGCCTGCATCCTGGTGGTGCGGGTCATCCATCCTCTGATCATGACCCTGATCGGCTGGATTCCCCACACATCGGGAATCATATTGCTGTGCGTCCTCTCCGCCACCTTCCTGACGGACCTGGGCCTGACTCTGGCCGCCGCTTTGAAGCTGCCCCGGCAGATCAAGGCCGCGGAGGAGCTGGCACGGATGATCCGCTCCGTCTCCGACAACATCGGAGAAGGCCTCTACGACGGCGTGACGAAGCTGGACCTGGCGGAGAAAAAGGAAACCCTGGACGCCAAAAAAGAAGCCTTCGACGCCAAGATGGCCGAATCCAAGGAGGCCCGGGAGGCCAAAAAGGCGGAGCTTACGGAGAAGCTGGAGGCCTACCGGAAAATGGTGGGCAAGAATCGGACCTATCACCGTCTGGTCAAGGCCTTCCCCCATCTGACCGAAGAGCGGCATCACCGCCATGTGGAAACCATCCGCGAATACCTGGCCCAGAGGAAAAAGGAAGAGAAGGATCAATAAACGTTTCTTATTTGTGATCCCAAAAAATGGAACTTGTTAATGTATTGTATTGCCAATGTAGGGCGCGGGGAGGTGAATTGCCCAAAGGGCAAGAGAGGCCGGTCTGGACCGCGACCCGACGCGCCGTTTGGCAGTTGGTTCCGGGATGCAGCTGCCTGCATGCGGCACGTCCAGTGGCCGTGCCCTACAGTGTAGATACCACACATATACACATCGTCAAATCCCATTTTTTCAATGATATCGAAAGAGAAGGAGAATTGCCATGAAAGAGAAACCATCCCGGAAGGAGCGGCTTCGGGCTGCTGCGAGGAAGCGGTCCTGGGTTGTGGTGACGCTATATTTTGTGCTGCGTCTCATCGTCCTGGCCGTCCTGATCTCATCCATCGTCCAGGGACGCTATGAGAGCGCCTTCGTCTGCGTGCTGGTATTGGTACTGTTCCTGATGCCGGCCATCATTGAGCGGAAGCTGAATATCGACCTGCCGAACACCCTGGAGGTCATCATCCTGCTGTTCATCTTTGCGGCGGAAATTCTCGGCGAGCTGGGCAGCTACTATATCACCTATCCCAACTGGGACACGCTGCTGCACACCACCTGCGGCTTTCTGACCGCCGCCGTGGGCTTCTCCCTGATTGACATTCTCAACCGCGACAGCAAGATCAAATTCACCCTGTCCCCGGCCTACTGCGCCGTGGCGGCCTTCTGCTTTTCCATGACCGTGGGCGTGCTCTGGGAATTCTGGGAGTTCACCTTTGACCGGCTGTTCCACATGGACATGCAGAAGGACACGGTCATCACCGCCTTCGCCTCCACCTATCTCGACCCCACCATGAGCAACGTGGCCGTCTGGGTCGGCAACATCCAGGATACCATGGTCAACGGCCAATCCCTGGGCGTCCCCGGTTATCTGGACATCGGTCTCTACGACACCATGGAGGACCTGTTCGTCAACTTCATCGGCGCCCTGGTCTTCTCCATCATCGGCTTCTTCTACATCAAACGCCGCGGCAAGGGCAAGATTGCCAGCCAGTTTATTCCGGTACTGAACGAAATGCCGGAGGAAACACCGGACGAAAAAACAGAAACATAAAAAAACCGGCAGGCCGCAAAAGAAACGGTCTGCCGGTTTTTTTCATTCTCTAAGCCTGTCCCATGGCTTCCCACACCACTTGGGCGTGGAGGGCCGCCGCAGCGGGCAGGGCGGATTCATCGGGGTTGAATTGGTCCGAATGGAGTGGTGCAGGGCTTCCCACGCCGATGTGGTAGAAGCAGCCGGGGACCTTTTGGAGGAAGAAACCAAAGTCCTCCGTGGTCATGACCGGCTCGTTCAAAACCGTCACCCGGTCCGTGCCCAGCAGCGTCTCCGCCGCCCGCTGAACCAGCGCCGTGGCCGCCTCGTCGTTGACCACGCCGGGATAGCCCCAGGTGATGTCCACCATGGCCTCCACATCCATGGCGGCGGCGACGCCCTCCACCAGGTCCGTCATGGCCCCGGTCAGCTTTTTCCGGTTTTCCTCGCCGAAGGTCCGCAGAATTCCCTCCAGCACGGCTTCTCCGGCCAGGATGTTGCACTGGCTGCCCGCGTGGAAGGAGCCGATGGTCAGCACCGCAGACTCCGTGGGAGAAACCCGGCGGGAGACCAGCGTCTGCAAGGCCGTGACGATCTGGGCGCCGGCCACGATGGCGTCGGCGCCGTTCTGGGGCTCCGCACCGTGGGCGACGCGGCCCCGCAGGGTGATTTTAAAGGGATTGGAGGCCGCGTAGCTGGCTCCATAGCGGACCCCCACCTGTCCGGCAGGCAGCTCCGGCCGCACATGAGCCCCGAAGACCCAGTCCACCCCGTCCAGGCACCCGGCCTCGATCATCCGCTTGGCCCCGCCGTCCAATTCCTCGTCCGGCTGGAACAGGAAGCGCACCGCGCCGCAGAGGTCCTCCCGGTGGTCCGAAAGGAGCCGGGCCGTCCCCAGGAGGGCCGCCATATGCAGATCATGACCGCAGGCATGCATCATGCCGGGAACCTCGGAGGCATAGGGCAGGTTCGTATGCTCCTGGATGAGCAGGGCGTCCATATCGGCCCGCAGGGCGATCGTGGGGCCGGGCCTGCCGCCTTGCAGCTCCGCCGCCACCGCCGCCTCCAGCAGCCGCTTCGGCTCCAGTCCCATGGATTCCAGCGCGCGGCAGATATAGGCCGATGTATGGAATTCCTTGTTGCCATGCTCCGGCCGCCGGTGGAAGTCCCGCCGAAGCTCCGTCAGCCAGGGAGCCAGGGATTGGGCTTCCTGCAAAAAATTCATGTGGGTTCCTCCTTGTAAAAAGGATCCATCACACGCCGCACCAAGGCTTCCCCTTGAGGGGAAGCTGTCGGCCTCAAGGCCGACTGATGAGGTGTGCAGGGAAAATGTTTTATTTTGTAGGAACTATCGGCAAGTTCGTTACATTTCCACCTCATCCGGCGCTCCCACGCCGGTACGATTATTTCAGACGCTGCAAAAATCGCTCCAAACGGTTCAGGCCCTCTTCCAGGACTTCATCGGCGCAGCAGTAGCTGATCCGAATATGGCCCTCGCCGCCGAAGCAGAAGCCCGGCGTAACGGCGACGCCCGCCTCCTGAATCATGCGGGTGCAGAAGTCCGCAGAGCTGAGGCCGTATGGCTCGATGGACGGGAAGATATAGAACGCGCCCTCGGGCTTGGTGACGGCCATGCCCATCTGTTTCAGTCTCGTCAGGGCGTAGTCCCGGCGACGGCGGTAGGTCTCCACCATGGGGCCGGGGTCCTGGTCCAGGGCCACCCGGCAGGCCTCCTGCAAGAAAGATACGGTGGACACCACGTCGTACTGATGCAGCTTCTCCAGCTGGGACTTCACCGGCTGGTCCGCCAGCAGGTAACCCACCCGCCAGCCGGTCATGGCATAGGGCTTGGAATAGCTCTGAATGACGATGACCCGGTCCTTGAGTTCAGGATAGAGGGTAGAAAACTGGGGACAATCCTCCGTATAGACCAGCTGCCGGTAGACCTCGTCGCAGATGACAAACAGGTCCCGCTCCCGGGCGAACTTCGCCACAGCGGCCAGGCTCTCCCGGTTCAGCACGCAGCCCGTGGGATTGTTGGGAGAATTGAGCACAATGGCCTTGGTCTTCTCCGTGACGGTCCGGGCCAGCATGGCCTCGGTGATCTGGAAGCCGGTGCGGCAGGTGTCCAGGGGGACAAACTTGCCGCCGCACAGGCCGATAATGCACTGATACAGCACAAAAGCCGGGACCGGCACGATGACCTCGTCCCCCGGCTCCAGGATGCCGCACAGGGCCGTGAACAACCCCTCCGTGGCCCCCACGGTGACAACGACCTCGTCCGGCCCATAGTGGAGTCCGTGGGTCCGTTCCTCAAAGGCCGCGATATCCCGGCACAGGGCCGGATCGCCGTTATTGGGAATATAGTGGGTCCGGCCCGCGTCCAGAGACGCCTTGGCCGCCCGGCACACCGGCTCCGGCGTGGGAAAATCCGGCTCACCCAGGGTCAGACTGATGCACCCCGGCGTGGCCGCCGCCAGCTTGGCAAACTCACGGATGGCGCTGCGGGGGGAGGATATGAGGTTTGGATTTAAGCGGTGTTCCATAGGGCCTCCTGATACGAATGGACAATGAACGTATCCGCTTCGCGGATGATTTGAAGCACCTGTCTGAAATACGTCCGTAGGGGCGACCCTTGCGGTCGCCCGTTGGTGCAGGAGATCGGGCGACCGCAAGGGTCGCCCCTACGTCATTGTCCGATCGTGCTTTATCAAAATCGTCGCGAAGCGACACCATCATTGTCCATTGTCAATTGTCCATTACTTACAGCTGTCTCAAGGCATCCAGCAGCTCGGTCTTCCCGCTGGTGCCTTCGTCCTTCATCTTGATGACCTTGGCGGGGACGCCGGCCACCACGGCGTTGTCGGGGACGTCGCTGATGACCACGGAACCGGCGGCCACCACGGCGTTTTTGCCTACATGGACGCCCTCGATGACCACGGCGTTGGCGCCGATGAAGGCGTTGTCCTCCACGATGACCGGCGTAGCGCTGGCAGGCTCAATGACCCCGGCCAGGACTGTGCCCGCGCCGATGTGGCAGTGGGCGCCCACCGTGGCGCGGCCGCCCATGACTACGCCCATATCGATCATGGTGCCCTCGCCGACCACCGCGCCGATGTTCAAAATCGCCCCCATCATAATGACGGCGTTCTTCCCGATGGTCACCTGCTCCCGGATCACCGCGCCCGGCTCAATGCGGGCCTGGATATCCTTCATATCCAGCAGCGGAATGGCGCTGTTGCGGCGGTCGTTCTCAATGACCAGGTCCTCGATCTTGTCCCGGTTGGCCTCCAGGATGGGGCCCAGCTCCTTCCAGTCGCCGAAGACGATCTTGTCCCCTGCCCCGAACACCTGGGCCGCGCCGTAGTCAATGGGTTCTTTTTCCTTGATAAACACCTTCACGGGGGTCTTCTTCTCCGCCGTGGCGATATAGTTTATGATTTCCTGTGCGTTCATACTTCCGTTCCTTTCAGCCCAGCATGGTTTCCATATTGTAAAGCCCGGCAGGCTGTCCCGCCAGATAGTCCGCGGCAGCCATGGCCCCCTCGGCAAAGAGCATCCGGTCGTGGGCCTCGTGCTTCAGGGTGATGGTCTGGGTGCCGGTGGTGACCAGCACCTCATGGATGCCCACCACATTGCCCATCCGCAGAGAGTGGATGCCGATTTCCTCCTGGGTACGCTTGCCGTTCTCCGAGCGGCCGATGTTGTAGGTAGCCTCGGGCCGGACGGACTTGATGCCGTCGGCCAGCATCAGGGCCGTGCCGCTGGGCACATCCAGCTTCTGGTTGTGGTGGATCTCCACGATCTCCACATTGGCGCCGGGGAAGGCCTTGGCGGTCTGCTTGGCCAGCTGGATCAGCAGGGCGATGCCCACGGACATATTGCCCGACTGGAACACCGGAATCTCCCGGGCTGCCTGGGCGATCCGGGCCTTTTCCTCGGGGGTATGGCCCGTGGTGCCGATGACCACCGGCAGGCGGCGATTCTGGGC
>CAMEIU010000053.1 GCA_945918815.1 uncultured Clostridia bacterium | reverse complement strand
CTTGGCCTCGGCAATGGCCTTCTTGGACCACGCGCCGGTCTCCACATAGCAGGCCACGCCGTTCTTCATGAGATTCATGGGAATCATGGAGAACTGCAAGGTTGCGCCGCCCTGGATAAACAGAACCTTGTAGTTGTCGGGAATGCCCATCAGATCCCGCAGGTCCTGCTCCGCCTCGTCGATGATCTGCTGGAAGACCTTGGAGCGGTGGGACATCTCCATGACACACATGCCGGAGCCGCGATAGTTCATCATCTCATCGCGGATCTCCTCCAGAACAGGTTCCGGCATGGTGGCAGGACCGGCGGAGAAATTATAGGTGCGTCCGTAGTTCATAGTTGATCGTACCTCCTGAAAAGTAATTATAAAAATTTAAGTGATTTTGAGCAAGGAAGCGAATGCTTCCAGGATCAGTATAAGGCAAAATGCTGAAAATAGCAACCGGTTTCAAAAAATTTTTTGCAATTCTCATAAATTTTCAGGCAAAAAAACAGAGCGCCGCCGGAGATGGCGGCGCTTTTTGGGTCATCCGGGCTGCTGTACGCTTGCTTTTGCCCGCTGGTATTTGTTCCTGGTTGCGATTCCGCCCCGAATGTGGCGTTCCGCCTTGTTGACCTCCAGCACCTGCTTCACCTGCAGGTACAGTCCGTGATTGCACCGGTCCAGCCGCTCGGAGATGTCCTTGTGGACAGTGGACTTGGAAACGCCGAATTGCTTGGCGGCGGCGCGGATGGTGGCGTTGTTATCAATGATGTACACGGCCAGATCGCAGGCCCGTTTCTCCATGTTGTCTCTCAAAGCCAACACTCCCTGCACATCGTTCTATGGAAAATGTATGCGGGGAGAAGGAAGGGTAGACCGATTCAATGGACAATTGACAATGGACAATGGACAATGAAGGTGTCCGCTTCGCGGACGGTTTGAATTGTCAGAGTACCCTCGTGCCCCCTGACAGGGGCACGGGGGGAGAGGCTTGTGTTTTCAATCGTCCCGTGGTACAATCATTTTATAATATTTTCAGCAAGGAGCGTGGCGATATGCAACGAATGCTTCGGAAATCGGCTCTGATCTGTCTGATGTTGGCGGTCTGCCTGGCGCTGACGGCCTTTGCCGGGGCGGCAGAGACAAAGGTGCAGAATCTGGACTATATGCATGTGCAGATCACCTTACCCAGCGATGCCCGGTCTCTTCGCATGGGGCCGCCGGATCTGGATTATTGGATGGTCAATTATTACCTGAGCGGCGCGTATAGCTGCTCCATCTGCGCCGCGGAGAAGTACGACTTCCCCCTGACCTTTCTCAATAGCAGCACCTCCAAGGTGACCTTCCGGGGACTGGAATACACCTTGTACACCTGGAACACCAGCGGCATGAACAGGACGGACACCAAGTACTATGGCATGGAGGATATGTCGAAGGAAGATCAGGACCGGATCAAGGAGCAGATGCGCCAGACCATCTACTCCCTGGACTATGTGGTGGAGCGGCAGGGCTGGAAGTATGATTTCTCTTTCCAGAAGACAGGGGAGAAGTTTACCGACGAGGAACGGGCGGAGATCGCCGCCATCATGGAAACGGTCCGCTATACGGACGGTGTTTCCCAATTTCAGGACCTGGAGGGCCATTGGTCGGAGCAGGAGGTCCTGCGGTCTGTGGAGCTGGGCTTGTTCAGCGGCAGCGGAGACGGCTGCTTCCATCCCGATGACGCCATGTCCCGGGCCATGCTGGTGAAGGTCCTGTTCAACCTGGAAGGCGGCGTGCTGCTGCCCGCTTCGGGGCGCTTTTCCGATGTGCCGGAGGATGCCTGGTATGCCGAGGCTGCCAATCAGATGTCCCATCTCGGCGTGGTGGAGGGCAGCGGCGGCGCGTTCTATCCCGATGAGACCGTAACCCGGGAGCAGCTGGCGGTGATGCTCTACCGCTATGAAAGGCTGCGGAACGAGCCGGAAGCGACCGGCGAACTGACGGCCTTTGCGGATCGGGATCAGGTGTCCGCCTGGGCGGTGGAGGCCATGGCCTGGGCTGTAGACCAGGGCTTGATTACCGGTGTGAAGGCCGATACCCTGGCGCCCCAGGCTCCTGTCACCCGCGCCCAGGCCGCCGCCATTCTGGTGCGGTATCTGGACCATTGACATATCAGAACCGGCTCCCGCTGTAGCGCAGGGGAGCCGGTTCTTCTTGGCCTTCTTTGGAGGAAACCGCGTGCAATCGTCATTTTTATGCAGACAAGCCGCTGTTTATATTGTATAATAAAAGATACTGATCGGCGTTCCTCAGCAAATCGGGAAATTGGGATTTGTCTGGCTGTTGTAAAACCCTCGTGCCCCATGCGGGCGGCTAATAGCCGCCCCTACAGGGGGCTGTCAGCGAAGCTGACTGGGGGTTGTTGCAAGTTTGCAATTGTATCGTAATATCGGTAAAATTGCTTGTCGGTACAACCCCCAGTCACGGCTTCGCCGTGCCAGCCCCCTGAAAGGGGGCACGAGGGTGCGTTGTCAAATCCCAATTTACGCTTATCATGAAACAGAAAAAAAGCAGGAGGCGCTTCTATGGTGCGGCTTGGAATCATCGGGCGGAATTTTGTGGTGGACTGGATGCTGGAGGCGGCGAAGCAGGTGCCGGAGGTGCAGCCGGTGGCGGTGTATTCGAGATCCATGGAGACCGGAAAGGAATTTGCGGAGAAGTACGGCCTTCCCTATGTGTTCGACCGGCTGGAGGATCTGGCGGATTGTCCCGCGGTGGACGCGGTCTATGTGGCAAGCCCCATCTGCTGCCACTTTGCCCAGTCGAAGCGCATGCTGGAGCACGGCAAGCACGTCTTCTGCGAGAAGCCCGTGACCACCAACGCCAGGGAGCTGGCCATTCTGCTGGAGACCGCCAGGGAACACCGGGTGGTCTTCCTGGAGGCCATGCGCTTTGTCCACGACGACGCCCTGGATATCATCCAGGCCCATCTGCCGGAGATCGGAACCCTCCGGCGGGTGACCTTTGAATTCACCCAGTATTCCTCCCGCTATGACCGCATCCGGGCGGGGGAACAGGGCATCAACGCCTTCAATCCGGCCTTGTCCAACGGCAGCATCATGGACATGGGCTGCTACTGCGTCCACGGCATCGTCCGGCTGTTCGGGCGGCCGGAGCGGGTCCACGGCGTCTGCACCCGGCTGGAAAACGGCTTTGACGGCAACGGCATCATTTTGATGCAGTATCCCGGCTTCGTGGCCGAGGCGGTCTACTCCAAGATCTCCCGGCAGGCGGCCCCCACCACCCTCATGGGCGAGGACGGCTCCATTCTTCTGGACGACATCAACCACATCAAGCGCATCTGGCTTCAGCCCCGGAAGGGCGAGGCCCGGGATCTGGAATACCGGGAAAAGCTGCCCACCAACATGATGTACGAGCTGCGGCACTTCTGCGCCATGGTCCGGGGCGACATGGACCCGGCCCCCTGGAACGAATACAGCCGGATCACCATGGAGGTCCTGGACGCCGCCCGGCAGGACATGGGCCTGGTCTTCCCGTCGGAGCGGTGAGCTTATGGTGGAGATTTTGTATCAGGATTCAGACATCCTGGTGTGCCTGAAACCGGCGGGCGTTCGCTCCACCGACGAGCTGGGCGGCCTGCCGTCCCTGGTGCGGGAGACATTGGGGGACCCGAAGGCCGACGTGCGGACGGTCCACCGGCTGGACCAGGTGGTCAGCGGCCTCATGGTCCTGGCCAGAAATCCCAGGGCGGCCTCGGAGCTGTCCCGGCAGATCCGGGAGGACCAATTTCAGAAGGAATACCTGGCCGTGGTCCACGGCGACCCGGGAGACGGCGGTACCCTGACGGACCTGCTGCTACGGTCCAAGGCGGAGCGGAAGACCTATGTGGTCCACCATCTGGAAAAGGGCGTCCAGGAGGCCGTCCTGGACTTTGAGACCCTGGGCCGGACGGAGAATCTGTCCCTGGTGCGCATCGTCCTGAAAACCGGCCGCACCCATCAGATCCGCGCCCAGTTTTCCAGTCGCGGCTTCCCTTTGGTGGGCGACCGGAAGTACAGCCTTTTGGACGACGGCTGCCCCATCGCCCTCTGGTCCCACCGCCTGGCCTTCCTGCACCCGGACACCGGCAACCCGGTGGAATTCCGGGCCGAGCCGCCCAGGATCAAGCCCTGGGTACGATTTCCATAAAAGTTTACGTTTTTCTGCTTGTGCCTTTTCAGGATAGACTGTAAAATAAAAGAAAAAGCCCTCGTGCCCGCATGGGGTACGAGGCCCCCACAATGATAAGGAGGAACTTCCCATGTACGATGCCATCGCCATCGGCGAACTCTTGATCGACTTCACCTGCCGTTCCCAGGACGCCCAGGGCTATCCCACCATGGAGGCCCATCCCGGCGGGGCACCGGCCAATTTCCTGGCGGCCATCAACCGCTTCAGCGGCAAGACGGCCCTCCTGGGCAAGGTGGGCAGCGACGCCTTCGGCCATCTGCTCCGGGGCACTTTGGAGCAGGCGGGGATTGACAATACCGGCGTCCTGGTGGACCCGGCGGTCTTCACCTCCCTGGCCTTTGTGACCTTGGACAGCCACGGCGACCGGGAGTTCTCCTTTGCCCGGAAGCCCGGCGCGGACACCATGATCCGCAAGGAGGAGCTGAACCTGGATCTGCTGGACCAGGCCCGGCTGCTGCACTTCGGCTCCCTGTCTCTGACCGACGAGCCCGCCCGCAGCGCCACCCAATTCGCCGTGGCCTATGCCAGGGAACGGGGCAAGCTGGTGTCCTTCGATCCGAACCTGCGGCGGCCCCTGTGGCGGGACCTGGACGAGGCCAGAGAACAGATGCTCTGGGGCCTGGGCCAGGCGGACATGGTGAAAATCAGCGGGGAAGAGGTGGAATTCCTCTTCGGCATCCGGGACGCCAAGGAGGGCGCGAAGCACATCCGGGAACAGTACGGCGTGAAGCTGGTGTTCGTGACCCTGGGACCCGACGGCTGCTGGTTTGACAACGGCCAGGCCTGCGGCCATGTGCCGTCCCTTGCCGGCATTCAGGTGAAGGACACCACCGGCGCGGGGGACATCTTCGGCGGCTCCGCCGTGTGGCAGGTCTTGCAGACCGGCAAGAACCCGGCGGACCTCCGTCAGGACGAGCTGACCAGGGCCGTGACCTTCGCCTGCACGGCGGCGGGCCTCTCCACCACCAAACCCGGCGGCATCTCCAGCGTCCCGTCCCTGGAAGAAGTGGAAGCCAGAATCAACGGCTGAGAACCGGGGACCTTCGTGCCCCCATGGGGCACGAGGCTGCGCCTGGGTGGGGGAAGGCCTGTGCCGTCAAGAATCATATGGGAATCCCCTGGGAATTCCCTGAAACCGGGCACTTTTCTTAATAAAAGAGATTTTTTGAAAAAATAACAACCAGTACTTGTGCAATGCGACCAAAAATGATATAATAGCTATCATAAAATTTGGCATATACACAAATGAGGGATTTTGTATGGAAAAGACAATCGCGACCGAACTTCAACAATTCCACACAGGCGACAATCACCGTGCCTATGCCATTCTGGGCTGTCATCCCGAGACCAGAGAGGAGCAGGCGGGCTATGTGTTCCGCGTCTGGGCCCCCAATGCGCGGGCCGTCAGCGTGGTGGGCGATTTCAACTTCTGGAATCCGGAAGATCTGCCCATGAAGCGGCTGGACGGCGGCGTGTGGGAGGCTTTTTCTGCTTTTGCCAAGGAAGGGCAGGCGTATAAATACTATGTCACCGGGGCCGGTGGCCGGGTGGTCCAGAAGATGGATCCCTACGGCGTCCAGTGCTGCGAGCTGCCCGACACCTCCAGCAAGATCTGCAATCTGGACGGCTACAAGTGGCACGACGGCCTCTTCCGCCGCAACAACGCCCGGGGCAAGAGCCTGCAAAAGCCGGTGAACATCTACGAGGTCCACGCCGGCTCCTGGAAGCAGCATGAGGACGGCACCCTGATGACCTACGACGAGCTGGCCAGGGAGCTGGCGCCCTACGCCAAGGACATGGGCTACACCCACATCGAGCTGCTGCCCATCATGGAGCATCCCTACGCCCCCTCCTGGGGCTATCAGGTCACCGGCTACTACGCCCCCACCCACCGCTACGGCACGCCGAAGCAGTTCATGGAGTTCGTGGACATCTGCCACCAGAACGGCCTGGGCGTCATTCTCGACTGGGTCCCGGCCCACTTCCCCAAGGACCTCTACGGCCTCTATGAGTTCGACGGCACCTGCTGCTACGAGCTGTCGGACCCCATGATGCGGGAGCATCCCGACTGGGGCACCCGGATCTTTGACTACGGCAAGGGCGAGGTGGCCTCGTTCCTGACCTCCAACGTGGTCTACTGGCTGGAGCAGTACCATGTGGACGGCATCCGGGTGGACGCCGTGGCCTCCATGCTGTACCTGGACTACAACCGCAAGCAGTTCAAGCCCAACGTCTTCGGCGGCAACTACAATCTCGAGGCCATCAACTTCCTCAAGAAGCTCAACAAGGCGGCCTTCGAGGTCAATCCCAGCGTCATGATGATCGCCGAGGAATCCACCGCCTTCCCCATGATCACCCGGCCGGACTTCGACGGCGGCCTGGGCTTCCTGTACAAGTGGAACATGGGCTGGATGAACGACATGCTCAAATATATGGCGTTGGACCCGATCTACCGCAAGGGCCTGCACAACAACCTGACCTTCACCATGACCTACGCCTATTCCGAGAATTTTATTCTGCCTCTGTCCCACGACGAGGTGGTCCATGGAAAATGCTCCATGATCAATAAAATGCCCGGCAACTATGACGACAAGTTCTGCAACCTCAGAACCTTCTACGGCTTTATGATGGCCCACCCGGGCAAGAAGCTCAGCTTCATGGGCAACGAATTCGCCCAGTTCATCGAGTGGAAGTACGACCAGGGCCTGGATTGGCTGCTGTTGGGCTACGACCGGCACCGGCAGATGCAGCACTTTGTCAAGACCCTGAACAAGTTCTACCTGGACCACGCCCCCTTCTGGCAGAACGAGACCGACTGGGAGGGCTTCCAGTGGATCCAGGCCGACGACCGGGACAACAGCATCATCGCCTTCCGCCGTATCGACCGGCAGGGAAGAGAGATTCTGGTGATCTGCAACTTCTGCCCGGTTTTGCGGGAGCATTACCGCCTGGGCCTGCCCAAGCCCTACTACTATGAGCCGGTCCTCTGCACCGACGACAAGGAATTCGGCGGCTACGGCTTCCAGCCGGAGACCGTCAAGGGCGAGAAGACCCCCTGGCGCGATTATCCCTGCTCCGCGGAATTCCGCGTGCCCCCCATGAGCACCACCTACTATATCCCCCGGCGGACCCTGAAGAAAAAAGAAAAACAGGAATGACCAGATCAAGAATATGATGATTGGGTTTCGCAAGCATTTGGATTTTTATGCCAGGGCTTGACCCTGCATTGTCATTGCGAGGAGCGAAGCGACGCGGCAATCCGCATCTCAAACGTCGCGGATTTCTGAGCGTTTTGGAAAAACGGCCTATACAAAAGGAGACGGATTGCCACGCCAGTCTGCGGACTGGCTCGCAATGACAGCGTAATTTCAAACGCTTGCAAAAGCCCGTAACCATTCAAAGAAAAACAGGAATGACCAAATCAAGAAAAGAGTCAGTTTAAGGAGGTACCTGTTTATGTATTTTCAAAAAAAGCGCATTGTAGCCATGCTGCTGGCCGGTGGCCAGGGCAGCCGGCTGAAGGTTTTGACGGAGAATACCGCCAAACCTGCCGTCCCCTTCGGCGGAAAGTACCGCATCATTGACTTCCCCCTGTCCAACTGCGTCAACTCCCACATCGACACCGTCGGCGTTCTGACCCAGTATCAGCCCCTGGAGCTGAACGAGTACATCGGCAACGGCCAGCCGTGGGATCTGAACAGCTCCCACGGCGGCGTCAGCGTCCTGCCCCCCTACGCCCGGAGCAAGAAATCCGACTGGTACAAGGGCACGGCCAACGCCATCTATCAGAACATCCCCTTCATCGCCCGCTATAATCCCGACTATGTGCTGATCCTCTCCGGCGACCATATCTATGAGATGGACTACGCCAAGATGCTGCGCTACCATGAGAAGATGGAGGCCGACTGCACCATCGCCGTCCGTCCCGTCCCCATGGAGGAAGCCTCCCGCTTCGGCATCATGAACACCAACGAGGACAACTCCGTCTACGAATTTGAAGAGAAGCCCAAGCATCCCAAGAGCAACAAGGCCTCCATGGGCATCTACATCTTCAACTGGTCCGTCCTGCGGAAGTTCCTGGAGGAGGATGAGGAGGATCCGAAATCCGAGAACGACTTCGGCAAGAACATCATCCCCAACCTGCTGGGCGCCGGCCACAAGCTCTACGCCTATGAGTTCGAGGGCTACTGGAAGGACGTGGGCACCATCAACAGCCTCTGGGAGGCCAACATGGACCTGCTGGGCGACCATCCCAACTTCAACATCTACGGCTCCAACGGCCATAAGATCTACGCCAGAAACAACGCCATGCCCTCCGGCTACATCGCCAAGGGCGCGGAGATCGCCGACAGCTTCGTGGCCGAGGGCTGCGAGGTCTACGGCACCATCCGGCACTCCGTCATCTCCACCGGCTGCACCATCGGCAAGGGCGCGGAGATCCGCGACAGCGTCATCATGCCCAACGTGGTGGTGGAGAACGGCGCGAGAATCTGCCACGCCATCGTGGCCGAGGACTGCGTGGTCAAGGCCGGGTCCCGCATCGGCGAGGACCAGGAG
Source organism: uncultured Clostridia bacterium (assembly GCA_945918815.1). Classification (GTDB taxonomy): domain Bacteria; phylum Bacillota; class Clostridia; order Oscillospirales; family Oscillospiraceae; genus Avoscillospira. The sequence continues at coordinate 2,839 of CAMEIU010000053.1, read as the reverse complement.
GGCACCCTGGAAGAGCTGAAGATCAGCGTCATCGGCAAGGGCAAGACCATTGCGGAGGGCGCCGTGGTCGCGCCGGGCGAGATCATTTAAGAAGAAAGGATGTGGCAACCATGGAAACTATGGGTATCATTTTCTCCAATATTTATGACAGCTATATGGGCGCGCTGACGGAGATCCGCACCTCCGCCTCCATTCCCGTGGGCGGCCGTTACCGGCAGATCGACTTCATCCTGTCCAATATGGCCAACTCCGGCATCCGCCATATCGGCATCATCACCAAGTATAACTACCAGTCCTTGATGGATCACCTGGGCTCCTGCCAGGAGTGGGACCTGCAGCTGAGCACCAACGGCGTGGTGTTCCTGCCGCCCTTCGCCACGGGCCATACGGGCATCTACCGCGGCAAGCTGGAGGCCATGCAGACGGCCCTGCCGGTGCTGGAGAGCGGCAACCAGGACTATGTGATCCTGGCCGACAGCAACGTCATGTGCGCCATCGACTTCCGTGAGGTCATCGAGCGGCACGTGGAATCCGGCTGCGATGTCACCGTGGTGGCCAAGGCCGGCCTGACCGACGGCAAGACCACCCAGCACTTCGCCCTGCGCATCGACGGGAACAACCGGGCCGTCGGCATGGGCGTGGACTACAACGCCCCCGTGGGCGACCTGGTGGGCATGGGCATGTTCGTCATGAGCCGGAAAAAGCTCATCGAGACCATTCAGGAGACCGTCCCCCACGGCAAGTACCATCTGGAGCGGGACTTCATCATGGAGGAGTTCAACGCCAAGCGGCTGAGCGTCAACGTGTATCCCTTCCAGAACGTGGCTCTGTTCAACCAGTCCGTGGAGAGCTACTTCAAGAACAACATGGCCATGCTCCAGCCGGAGGTCCGCCGCAGCCTGTTCCGCAGCGAGGTGCCCATCTACACCAAGGTCCGCGACGAGGTGCCCTCTCACTACGGTCCCGACGCCCAGATCTCCAACTGCATGGTGGCCGACGGCTGCCGCCTGGACGGCAGCGCCGAGAACAGCGTCATCTTCCGTGAGGTCACCCTGGAAGAGGGCTGCCAGGTGCAGGACAGCATCGTCATGCAGGGCTCCGTCATCGAAAAGGGAGCCAGCATCCAGTACACCATCCTGGACAAGAATGTCACCGTCAAATCCGGCACCAAGCTTCTCGGCTCCCCGGATCATCCTCTGGTTATTAGAAAGGGCGTCACCGTATGAAAATCGCAATCGCAGCCTCCGAAGGAGCCCCGTTTATCAAGACCGGCGGTCTTGGCGACGTGATGCAGGCTCTGCCCGAGGCCTTGAGCAAGCTGCCCGGCAACTCTGTCTGCCTGTTCCTGCCCTACTACGGCAAGATCAAGCGGGACAGCCGTTGGGAGTGTGAGTTTGTCACCAGCTTCGCCGTGACTCTGGCCTGGCGGCAGTGCCATGTGGGCCTGTTCCGGCTGAAATCCCGGAAGAAAAAGCTCCAGGTCTACTTCGTCGACAACGACCAGTATTTTGACCGGGATCCCATCTACGGCTGCCTGGACGACGGCGAGCGTTACGCCTTCTTCTCCAAAGCGGTCCTGGCCTGCCTGAGCTATCTGGACTTCCAGCCCGACGTGATCCAGTGCAACGACTGGCAGACGGCCCTGATCCCCGTGGCCCTCCAGGCCGAGTTCCGCAGCAGCTTCCCCAACACCAAAACCGTCTTCACCATCCACAACATCGAGTACCAGGGCTGGGCCGGCATCGACTTCAACTATGAGGTCCTGGGCTACGGCGGCCAGTATACCGAAACCCTCCGCTACGGCGACGCCTCCAACTTCATGAAGGCCGCCATCGTCACCGCCGACGCCGTGTCCACGGTCTCCGAGACCTACGCCCAGGAGCTGCAATATCCCTATTTCTCCCACGGCATGTCCTCGGTCCTGACCCAGCGGGCCAGCAGCTTCTACGGCATCACCAACGGCATCGACACCACGGTGTTCGACCCGCAGAAGAGCGGCAACATTCCCTTCCACTACACGGCCAAGACCATGGTGGAGCAGAAGGCCAAGAACAAGCAGGCCTTGCAGCTGGAGCTGGGCCTGAACCAGGATCCCGACGCCACCCTGTTCGCCATCGTGTCCCGCCTGGCGGGCCACAAGGGTGTGGATCTTCTCAGCTACATCGCCCACACCCTCCTGAGCCGTCCCGTGCAGCTGGCCATCATCGGCACCGGCGAGGCTCAGTATGAGCAGGCATTGTCCGAGCTGGCGCGGCAGTATCCGGGCCGCATGGTGGTGCGCCTGGCCTTCGATCCCTCTCTGGCCGACCGGGTCTACGCCGGCGCCGACGCCTACCTGATGCCCTCCCGCAGCGAGCCCTGCGGCCTGAGCCAGCTCATCGCCATGCACTACGGCACCATCCCCGTGGTCCATGCCACCGGCGGCCTCCGCGACACCGTGCCGCCCTACGACCCCACCACCGGCGAGGGCCGCGGCTTCACCTTCCAGAGCTACAACGGCGAGGACTTCATGGGCGCCATCGACCGGGCCCTGCAGCTCTACTATGACGACCGCGCCGCCTGGAACGCCCTGGCCCAGAAGGACATGGATCTGGACGTCAGCTGGAAGGTCCCTGCCCAGGCCTATATGGACATGTTCCATAAGGTCACGGGAATCAATGGATAATTGACAATTGACAATGAAGGTATTTTCCTTCGGAAAATGATTGAAATTTTATGTTCAGGATTTCAAGCATTCAGGAAGGGAAATACCTTCTTTGTTTTTTACAATTTCCAGCATATGTCAGAAAATGATAGTAAATGATAGTAAATGAGAGTTAAATCTGTGATATAATATATA
>CAMEIU010000052.1 GCA_945918815.1 uncultured Clostridia bacterium | reverse complement strand
CAGGGCCTGCTTGCCCCGGTAGTCTACCCCCAGTCGCTTCGCCATCTGCTCGAAGCCCCAGGCGTCGGTGTTGTCGCCATAGAGGCTGCCGTCGGCCCGCCGGACCAGGGTGTTGACGCTGCCCAGCTCCCTGGCCAGGGGGGACAATTCCCGGCAGTAGGGGACCACGTCCTTTTTATAAGGGATCGTCACATTGAGGCCGTCCCAGGGGCCGTTTTGCAGGAAGTCCCCCAGGGCCTCCGGCTCCTTCTCATAGAGCTTGTATTCGTAGTCCGCCAGGAGGCTGTGAATCAGAGGGGAGTAGCTGTGGCCCAGCTTCCGGCCCAGCAGTCCGCAGCGCTTCATTCAGACCACCTCGGAATAGGAGCCGAGATAGGTGAATTCCTCGGTGCTGGCCGCCAATTCGCTGACAATCTGAATGAACTCCTGGGAATAGATGGACGTCTCCAGATCGAAGTAGAACATGAACTCAAAATCCCGGTCGGGGATGGGGCGGCTCTCCAGCTTGGTGATGTTGATGCCCAGGGCGTAGAACCTTGCCAGGACCTTGTACAGTGCGCCGGGCTTGTGGGCCGTGGCCAGCATGATGGAGGTCCGGTCCGCGCCGGGATAGATTTCCAGGTTCTTGGAGATGCAGATGAACCGGGTGTAGTTGTTGCCCTTGTCCTGGACGGCGTATTGGAGGCAGCTGAGACCGTAGAGGTCGATGCAGTTTCTCGAGCAGAGGGCCGCCACGTCCTTGCGCTCGGACTTTGCCACCATCTCGGCGGCCATGGCGGTGTTGGCCACGGCGGTGACCTTCACATCCTTGCCCAGGGATTTCAGGAACTCGCTGCACTGGCTGATGGCCTGCTCGTGGGAGAAAATCTCATGGATGTCCTCCAGCTTGGTGCCCCGCTTGACCAGGAGATTGTGGTCGATTTTCAGCCGGACGGACCGGACGATGGAGAAGTTGTGGCGGATCATCAGGTCGTAGATCTGCTTGACGGAGCCGGCGGTGGAGTTTTCGATGGGCACGATGCCGTAGCGGCACAGGCCCTTTTCAATGGCGGCGAACACGCCCTCAAAGTTGTTGAAATACATGACAAAGGGCATTTTAAACAGCTTTTCACAGGCGATTTGCGCAAACGCGCCCTCCACGCCGCAGACGCCCACGGTCACGTCCTGGGGGAACAGCTTGGGGGTTCCGTTGATGGCGTCGTTGATGCGCTGGCTCAATTCGGTGTAGTGCTGCATCTGGCGGCTCTGGTAGGAGCGGCTCAGCTCGAAGAGTGACGAGTAGAGCACGCTGGTATAGTTCCGCATTTCCGGCGGCATTTTGGCGCACAGGGCGCTCATCTTCTCCCGCTCCCGGCCCGCGTCCAGCACCGGCAGACCCTTTTCCTTTTTATATTCCGCGATTTTTCCCGCCGTCTCCATCCGCTGCCGGAACAGCCGGATCATCTGATCGTCGATGTCATCCATCTGCTGGCGGTAGTCTTTCAAGTCCATGTGAATTCCTCCCTGTTTCTATTTTCCATGTCATTATGAGCCGTAGGGGGCTGTTAAGAAAGTCTAAGTTTCCGCTTTGACCGCTAACTTTTTCATAGAAAAAGCGTCAGATTTACGGTCAAAAAGGAAACGGATTGCCACGCCAGTGTGCGCACTGGCTCGCAATGACAGACTTTTTTAAAAGCCCCTTACGAATGATCTCTCATTGGCTGCATAAATACGCATCGTAAATGGCAGCCGCGGCGGCCGCTTCCACCACCGGCACCGCTCTGGGCACGATGCACGGGTCGTGGCGGCCGTGGATTTCCAGCTTCTCGTTTTCGCCTCTGGAAATGGACACGCTGTCCTGGCTCTGGCTGATGGACGGCGTGGGCTTGAAGGCCGCCCGGAAAATCAGGGGCATCCCCGTGGTGATGCCGCCCAGGACCCCGCCGTGGTGGTTGGTTCTGGTCCTGACCCGGTCCCTGTCCATATAATAGGGATCGTTGTGGCCGCTGCCCCGCATGGCTGCCGCCGGGAAGCCGGTGCCGAATTCGATGCCCCGGACCGCCGGGATGCCGAAGATCGCCTGGGCGATGCGGTTCTCCATGCCGCCGAACATGGGGTCGCCCCATCCGGCGGGCAGGCCCACACAGGCGCACTCGATGACGCCGCCCACGGAGTCCCGCTCCGATTTGGCCCGTAAAATGGCCTCGGTCATCTCTGCCGCCGCGCCGTCCCGCAGCACCGGGAAGGGCTTCTGCAAAAGGGCCTTCAGCCGGGCCGCGTCCACCTGCACCGGGTCAAACCGGTCGTCCTGAACCTGCTCGACGGACTGGATATGGGCCGCAACGGTGATGCCCATCTGCTCGAGCATTTGCAGGCAGATGCCGCCTGCGATGCACAGGGGCGTCGTCAGACGCCCGGAGAAGTGGCCGCCGCCAGACACATCCTGTGTTGGTATTTTCAATGAGAGCCGTCAAGGGCGCGCCGCAGGTGACGTTTCCCACCAGGCCGGACACGAATTTCGGCCGGTCCGCCTCCTTCCGGGCCGTGGCCGTGGGACTGTTGCCCGGGGCCCGCCGGTCGAGAAAGGCCTGCAGCCGGTCCAGGTCGATGGCAATCCCGGCCGGAAGTCCCTCGATGATCACGCCGATGGCCGCGGAATGGGACTGGCCGAAAATGGTGAACCGAAACCGCTCGCCGTAGGTACTGCTCATAGAATGCCTCCTTCATATTGAATTGACAATTGACAATTGATAATGGACAATGAATGTGTCGCTTCGCGACGGATTTCAATGATACACCCACGCCCCTACAAGCAAGAATTTCATTCGGGCAATTTCAATTTGTCCCCGAAGGGGACACCACAATTATCAATTGTCCATTGTCAATTGTCAATTATCTCTCCGCCCAGAATTCCAAAATCCTCCCAGAACTTCGGATAGGATTTTCCCACCGCTTCCGCGCCCAATACCGTCACCGGGCCGGTGCAGAGGGTGGACGCCACCGCCGCGGCCATGGCGATGCGGTGGTCGTTGCAGCTGTCCACGGTGCCGCCGGGCAGGGGCTTGCCGCCGTGGATCCGGAGGCCGTCTTCCATCTGTTCCGCATCGGCTCCCAGGTTGGTCAAAAGCCGCCAGACCGTTTCGATGCGGTCGGATTCCTTTAACCGGAGGCGGCCCGCATTGTAGATTCTCGTGGTCCCCGGGGCGGCCGCCGCCGCTGTGACGGCCAATACCGGCACCAGGTCGGGAATGGCCGCCGCGTCGATGTCCAGGGGCCGGAGCACGCCGGGAGAAACGGTGTAGCTTCCGCCGGAGGTTTCGGTCCTGGCCCCGAAGCGTCGGAGCAGGTCAAACGCCGCCTTGTCGCCCTGGAGGCTGTCCGGGTTCAGGCCGGTGACGGTGATTCCCTGGCCCAGGGCCCCGGCGCAGAGCCAGAAGGCCGCGTTGGACCAGTCGCCCTCCACCTGGGCCTGACCGGGACTTGCATAGCCCCGGGCCGGGATGGTATAAACTTGATTCTCCACCCGGATCTCCACACCGGACTGCCGCAAAGCGTCCAGGGTCATGGCAATATAGGGGGCGGACTCCACGGTCCCGGTGACGGTCAGGGTGCTGGGCCCGTCCAGCAGCGGCAGGGCAAACAGCAGGCCGGAGATATACTGGCTGGACACGTTGCCCGGCAGGGTATAGTTTCCGGGCCGCAGCTTCCCGGTGCATCTCAGCACGTCCGGCTCCGGCCGGGACAATGTCGCGCCGTGGGCTTCCAGCTCCCGGTCCAGGGGGGCCAAAGGCCGCTGGGGCAGGCGGCCCTCCAGGACGAAGGAGGCGTCCAGGCCCAGGGCCGCCGCCACAGGCAGCAGGAACCGCAGGGTGGAGCCACTCTCGCCGCAGGGCAGGGTGCAGGGACTCTGCACCGGGCCGGGGGTCACGGCGAAGCCGTCCTCGGTCCGCAAAACCGCCGCCCCCATGGCCCGCAGACAGGCCGCCGTGGCCTCGATGTCCTTGGAGGTTCCCTGACAGCCGAGGACCGTCGTGGTTTCAGCCAACGCCGCGCAGATCAACAGCCGGTGGGCCATGGATTTGGAAGGAATGGCGGAAATGGAGCCGGAGAGCAGTGAGGGAGAGAGGGTCAGGTTCATGGGAAAAGCTCCTTAATTCGTCTGAAACGTATCGATCTTCCGTGTCATTGCGAGCCAGTCCGCAGACTGGCGTGGCAATCCGTTCTCTTTTGTGGTGTCTGCAAGGGGAGTACGGATTGCCACGTCGCTTCGCTCCTCGCAATGACATGCTTGACGGGGAGACTGTACGATCATTTACATCCCCGCTTCGATCCACTTGGGCAGGTCTTCTACGGAGATCCTGTGCAGCAGGCATTTGCCGATTTCCTGGGGTACCACCAAGGTCAGGCTGCCGCCCTTGCGCTTTTTGTCGCCCAGGGCCGTTTGGTACAGTTCTTCCGGGGACTGGTCCGTCTCCGTGGGCAGGCCGTACTTTGTCAGCAAGCTCACGATCTCGTCCCGGGTCTCTTCCGTGCAGAAGCCGAATTTGGCCGCGGCCCGGGCGATCATGGCCATGCCGACGGCCACGCTCTGGCCGTGGGACAGCTGGAAATGGCTGCCCGCCTCCACGGCGTGGCCCAGGGTGTGGCCCAGGTTCAGGAGCTGGCGGCGGCCGGTGTCAAACTCGTCGTCCTCCACCACGTCCCGCTTCATATCCACGCAGGTGGCGATCACATATTCCAGTTGCTGCCGGGCAGGGGTTTCCCGCAGCCGGTCGAACAGCTCCCGGCTGCCCAGAACGCCGTATTTGATGACCTCGGCGCAGCCGTCCCGGAACACCGGCTCCGGCAGAGTCGCCAGCAGGTCCGGGTCGCACAGGACCAGGCTGGGCTGGTAGAAGGCCCCGCAGAGGTTCTTCCCGGCGGGCAGATCGATGGCCGTCTTGCCGCCGACGGAGCTGTCCACCATGGCCAGCAGAGTCGTGGGAATCTGGATATACCGGATTCCTCTCAAATAGGTGGCGGCGGCAAAGCCGCCCAGGTCGCCGGTGACGCCGCCGCCCAGAGCCACCAGCAGGTCCGTCCGGGTCAGGCGGTTTTCCGCCAGGAAGTTCAGAAGCCGGAGATAGTTGTCGCCGCTCTTGGACTGCTCGCCGTGGGGAAACACATAGGTCATGACCAGGAACCCGGCCGCCTCCAGAGAAGCCCGGGCCTGGTCCCCATAGTGGGCAGCCACGGCATTGTCGGAAACCAACGCGGCCGCCCGGCCCTTGACCAATTGGGCGGCCCGCTGTCCCAGGGTGGACAGGCAGCCGTGAGCGATTTCTACGTCGTAGGAACGGGAGGCTGTGATGTGGATTGTGGGCATCAGCCGTCCACCTCTTTCTTTCTCAGGCGGCCCTCGTCCAGCAGCCGCCGCAGTTCTTCATAATTGTTGTCCGCAATGGCGTCCCGGTAGGCCGTGAGATTTTTCAGCAGGACGTCCATTTCCCGGAGCATGAAGTCGCTGTTTTCCAGCATCAGCTCCGCCCACATATCCGGGTTCAGCCAGGCCACGCGGGTCAGATCCTTGTAGCTGCCGGCGGAGAAGCCCTTGTGCTCCAAAGCCGTGGGGGACTTGATATAGGCGTTGGACACCACATGGCACATCTGAGAGGTGAAGGCGATCATCCGGTCGTGGTCCTCCGCCGTGGTGACCGACAGCTTGCCGAAGCCTGCCGGCTCCAGCAGCTGCTTGACCTTGTCCAGCAGGGCCATGTCGTAGCCCTCCGGCGGCACCAGCACCATGGGCGCGCCCCGGAACAGGTCCTCCCGGGCGTACTTGTAGCCGGAGTTGTGGGTACCGGCCATGGGGTGGCCGCCCACAAAGGTGAAGCCGTACTGCGCCGCCAGGGGGAAGCAGGCCTTGCAGACCACCCGCTTGGTGCCGCAGAGATCGATGACCACGGTGTGCCGGTCGATCTGGGCCGCGTGGTCCCGGATCCAGTCGATGGTGGCCTTGGGCGGCAGTCCCACCATCAGCAGGTCGCATTCCGGCAGGGTCTCTTCATTCAATTCGCCCTGGCAGACGCCGGAGATCATGGCGAAGTCGAGAATCACATGGTTGCGGTTGGCGCCGTAGACCGTGTGCTGGCCGCTTTCGGCATAGGCCTTGGCCATGGAGCCGCCGATGAGGCCCAGGCCGACAATTCCGACGGTCATTCGGCAATCGCCTCCCGGACCTTTCTGACCTTGGACGCCACGTCGGCGAACTGCTCCGGGGTCAGGGACTGGGCGCCGTCGCACCAGGCGTGGGGCGGATCGTTGTGGACCTCGATCATCAGGCCGTCGGCTCCCGCGGCGGCGGCGGCCAAAGCCATGGGCTTCACCAGGCGGGACATGCCGGTGGCGTGGCTCGGGTCCACCACCACGGGCAGATGGCTGAGATTCTTCAGGGTGGGCACAGCGGAGAGATCCAGGGTGTTGCGGGTGTAGGTCTCATAGGTGCGGATGCCGCGCTCGCAGAGGATGACCTGCTCGTTGCCCTCGGACATGATATACTCGGCGCACATGAGCCACTCCTTCATGGTGCCGCAGAGGCCCCGCTTGAGGAGGATGGGCTTGTTCAGCTTGCCGACCTCCTTTAGAAGGTCGAAGTTCTGCATGTTTCTGGCGCCGATCTGGATGATGTCCACATCGTCGAACAGGGGCAGCTGGTTGATGTTCATGACCTCGGTGATGATGGGCAGGCCGGTTTCCTTCTTGGCCTCGGTGAGCATCTCAATGCCCAGCTTGCCCAGGCCCTGGAAGTCGTAGGGAGAGGTGCGGGGCTTGAAGGCGCCGCCGCGGAGGACGTTGGCGCCGGCGGCCTTGACGGCCTTGGCCACGCCGATGATCTGCTCGTGGGTCTCCACGGAGCAGGGACCGGCGATGAAGCAGAAGTTGCCGCCGCCGATTTTGACCCCGGAATTGCCCACCTCAATGACCGTGTCCTGGGGCTGGAAGTCGCGGCTGCACCGCTTGAAGGGATCCGACACCCGCTTGACGGACTGGACGATGTCCAGGCTGGCCAGCAGATCCATGTCGATCTTGCCGGTGTCGCCCACCAGGCCAAGGACCGTGTAATAGTCTCCGTTGGAAATGTGGATTTTCAAACCCTGACTCTGGAGCCAGCGGATCAGATTGTCAATCTGGTCCTGGGGCGTGCCCGCCTTTAAAATTGCGATCATATGATTTAGTCTCCTTTTTTCTCATAATTATATTTTCCTGTAAGGGACGCATCCCAAAAGCCTTCCCCTTGAGGGGACGCCCCAGGGCGGTCGGATGAGGTAGAAAAGACTGCGAATTTGCCGGAATTCCCGGGGAATCGCAGGATATTTCCGCACGCCTCATCTGTCTCGCTTCGCTCGACAGCTTCCCCTCAAGGGGAAGCCTTGGTACGCTGCAAGCATCAACTTTTCACCGCAACAACGTACCACAGACCCATCCCAATAAAAAGAGCCGCACAGAAGTGATTCTGTGTGGCTCGATAAAAACGGTTTTGGGATGGCCGCTTCCATTTTCACGCATCACAAATCACTCTTACCTTCAGCTGCGAAAGTAAAAGTAAAAGTATACGGAAAAAGAAACAGCATGGATCATGGGATAAGCTCCTTTGATTTGTTCCTCAATAGAATACCACGGCCGGACAGACTTGTCAACGAACGAACCGTGAAATTCCGACGAAATTTTATTTCTTTTCTTGTTAAAAGTGCTAAAGCGAATGATTGCACCCTCGTGCCCCTCAATCCAGCACGCCGTTGTCCTTCAGGTGCTGTTTGATCTTCTCAAAGGTCTCGGCGGAGATGTCGTGCTCGATCTTGCAGGCCTCCTTGGCGGCGATGGGCTCTTCCACGCCGAGGCTGGTGAGCATGACCGTCAAAACCTTGTGCCGCTCATAGATCCGCTGGGCGATGGTCTCTCCGGCGGGGGTCAGGGTCAGAAGACCGTTTTCATCCATTTCCACATGGCCGCTCTCCCGGAGCTTCTTCATGGCCACGGAAACGCTGGGCTTGGAAAAATGCAGCTCACCCACCACGTCGATGGACCGCACATTGCCATGGGCCTCCCGCAGCTTCAAAATCGCCTCCAGATAATCCTCGGCAGATTCATGAATCGCCATACCTGTCCTCCTCTCCTGGATACTTTAACATTATTATAGGTCAATTCCCAAGACCTTGTCAAGGTCCATCCGGAAGCCCCGGGAGATCGGGAAGTGGGGAGCTGACGATGCACCCTCGTGCCCCTACAGGGGGTTGTACCGACAAGCAATTTTACCGATCAACGGTACAATTGCAAACTTGCAACAACCCCCTGCGCATATTCACAAAATGTTCAAGGGCTTTCGATTGAAAAACGGCCTGGCCTGTGGTACACTAAGAAGACGCGAGCTTATGGAAAGGGGTCTTTGCTTGGAACGCAATCAGAAGCATCCCATGGCGGCGGTGGCCGTGGTTTTCGCGGTCTGTCTGATGGCGGCGGGGCTCCTGGGGCTGCTCTCCGCCTGCCGGAACCGGAACGAGCCGGTGGCCGTCTGCGGGGAGTTTTCCCTGTCCAACACGGAGCTGGGCTACTACTATTGGAGCGAATACTTCTATCTGGCCGGGGCCTACGGCGACTATCTGGACGGTATGGTGGATCTGAGCCAGCCCCTGGACCAGCAGGCCTACAGTGAGGACCAGACCTGGCAGGACTACCTCCTGGAGGAAGCTCTGGACGTCATGCGGGACACCATGTCCATGGTCTTCCGGGCGGAGGAAACGGGCTTCACCCTGCCGGAGGACTACCAGGCATCCTATGAGACGGTGCTGTCCAACTTTGAAGCCGCGGCGGAACAGGGCGGCTACGACACGGTGGATGGCTACCTGCAGGCCTCCTATGGAGAAGACGCCAACTGGGAGAGCTTTTCCCGGTACCTCTACAATGCCCATTTGGCGGCGGCCTATTCCGACTTTCTCTACGCCGCCATCGATCCCACGGAGCAGGAGGTCGCGGCATATTTTGCCCGCTACGCGGGAGAATATTATGAGAACTACGGCGTGACCCAGGACGACGGCCCCATGGCGGAGGCGGTGGTGCTGTCCTTTGAAACGGAGCAAGAGGCCCGACAGGTTTACGACGAATACCTGGAAAACGGCGGTGGGGAAGAGGTTCTGATCAACCTGGGAAATATCTACTGCGGCGAGAACGGCTATGTCAGCGCGGCCATGCCGGGACAGTTTTCCGAGGAAACCGAGGCCTGGCTCTGCGGCGAAGACCGCCAGGCAGGGGACTGCGCCGTGATCCCGGAGGACGGCGGCTCGTCCGTGGCCTTTTATGTGGGCAGCAGCGGCCAATTCTACTGGCAGATCCTGGCCCGGGAGGACCTGTGCCGGGAGACCTATCAGAACGAATACCGCGCCATCTGCGGCAGCTATACCTTCCTGGTGAACTACGATCAGATCCACATCATCCCGCCGGAAGGATTGTATGAAGCATAATACCCCGAACGCCATATCTGCCGAACTATTTGATGCAGATTGCGTTTGCGCAGCCAATCTGGAATCAGCATTGATTGTTATTGTTATAGAAAGTGAGTGGAACCAATGAGAACTTGTCCTAACTGCAACGAACCCCTGCCGGAGGACGCGCTCTTCTGCCCCAACTGCGGCGCGGCCCTGGAGGAGCAGGCGGAAACAGCCGAACCCGAAGTCCAGGCTGAGACGCCGGAAGCTGCGTCCGAAGAACCGGAAACCGCGTCTGTGCCGGAGACTCCGGCGGAGAACGGACCGAAAAAGTCCCATACCAATGTGATTCTCGGCATCATCGGCGGCATCGCGGCCCTGGCCTGCATCCTCGCCGCCGTGAAGCTGAGCCCCAAGGAAGTGACCCCCGAGACTCCCGCGCCCTCCATGGAGGTCCAGGAGGAAACCGGGGAGACGGCTCCGGCCTTTGATCCCGCCGATGCCCACCACAGCAACGCCTACGGCTATCCCTCCTTCTCCATCCATTTTGAGGCGGCGGAGGACGGAACCACCGGCTACAGCTATATGAACGAAGCAGGCGAGACTGTAGCCGTGGATGAAAGCCAGATCGAACCCCTGATGGAGCAGACCGTGGCCACCTGCGGCGATCTGGCCCTGGACAACCGGACCCTGCAATATTTCTTCGATCAGGAATTCTACAGCTTCTACAGTGCCTATTCCTCCTATATCAACTATTTCATGGACAGCTCTCTGCCCCTGGACGAGCAGATGGGCCTGGACGGCACGCGGACCTGGCAGCTCTACTTTCTGGAATCCGCCTTCGATACCTTCCAGACCATTTCGTCTCTCTATCAGGAGGCCCTGGCCAACGGCTTCACCCTGGACGCCGAGGCCCAGGAATACCTGGACAACATGGAAACGGATCTGAACGACTTTGCCGTGCAGTACGGCTACGCCGACGCCCAGGCCTATCTGGCCGATTACTTCAACCCCCACGCCACAGTGGAGAGCTATCTGGACTATATCCGCATGTATCAGATCGCCATGTCCTACTACAGCGCCCTGGCGGAGGGCCTGGAGATCACCGACGCGGAGGTGGAGCAGTACTACGACGACAACGCGGAGATGATCCAGACCAACTACAATGTGGAAAAGATCGACAAGAACGTGGTCAACATCCGCCACATTCTCATCGCCCCGGAGGACACGGAGAGCGACGAGAGCTGGGCCGCCGCCGAGGCCGAAGCCCAGCGGATCTATGAGGAGTGGCAGAACGGCGACGCCACGGAGGACAGCTTTGCCGCCTTGGCCAACACCTATTCCACCGACCCCGGCTCCAACACCAACGGCGGCCTCTATGAGGATATCTATCCCGGCCAGATGGTGGCCGAGTTCAACGACTGGTGCTTCGCCGACGGCCGCGCCGTGGGCGACACGGGCATTGTGAAGACCGACTACGGCTACCACATCATGTACTGCTCCGGCGAGGGGGACTATGTCTACTGGCGTTACGTGGCCGAGGACCTTTACCGCAGCAGCCTTGCCTCCCAGCTGCGGGCCGACATCGCCGCCAAGTATGCGGTCACCAGCGACCTGAGCAAAGCCATCCTCCTGGACCGCACCGCCCCGACGGTTCCCGTCCCCGTGGAAGAGCAGTAACAAAAAACGCCCTCGTGCCCCCTGTAGGGGCCCGAGGGTGCGCGTAGCATTGCAAATCATCCGCGTCAGCGAATCCCTTCATTGTCCATTGAATCAGGAGCTTGATCCCATGAGTCAGAATAAACGCATGCTGTTTTTTGTCAATCCAAAGGCCGGGCAGCTGGAACTGCGGAACAGCCTGATGGATATGCTGCAGGTGTTTACCGCCGGCGGCTATGATGTGACGGTCCATCCGACCCAGGGGCCGAAGGATCTGACCAACTGGATTGCCCGGGAGGCCGGAGACTATGACCTGGTGGTCTGCGCCGGCGGCGACGGCACCCTCAACGAGGCCATCTCCGGCCTGATGCAGCTGGAGCACCGGCCGCCTCTGGGTTACATTCCCGGCGGCACGGTCAACGACGTGGCCGCCACCCTGGGTCTGAGTCACAATCCCGTGGAGGCCGCCCGGGACATCGTCCACGGCAAGCCCTACGCCATGGATACGGGCAGCTTTGGCCCGGACCGGTGGTTCACCTATGTGGCAGGCTTCGGCGCGTTTACCGACGTGGCCTATGAGACGCCCCAGCAGGACGCACGAATTTTCGGCCGCATGGCCTAGCTGTTCAACGGCGTC